>CANODD010000103.1 GCA_947564705.1 uncultured Dorea sp.
TAGCCGATACCCTTGTATCTGCAGCTTCTTTTCACTATAATAGAAAATATCACAGCGGAAAGAAAAGGGAGCGGATGGAAGTGATTCGTATTGCGGTTTGTGAGGATGAGCAGATTCTTCTGAAGCGGTTGACTGACGATATCAAAAGCATAATGAATAAGCATTCTATTATATACAGTATCAAGGGGTATACAAATGGAAATGCACTTCTGGCGCAGGGGGTATTTGATATCATATTCCTTGATATTGCCATGGAGCCTCTTAACGGACTGGAGGTTGCAAAAAAACTACGCGCAAGGGGAGATGAAAGCAGGCTGGTATTCATTACGGCGCATCAGCAATATGCCATAGACGCATATGACGTCCAGGCATATCATTATCTGCTTAAGCCTGTTGATATAAAGAGGTTGGAAACCGTACTCTTGAAATTGTGTTCTCTTCTCAAAGGAGAGTATGAACATGCGGTTACCATTCGTCAGGGAACAACCGTAAGAAGAGTCCTTTATGAACAAATCTTATATCTGGAGGTTATGAACAGAAAGATCTATCTGCATAAGAGTGAGGAGACCCTTCCGTTTTATGGAAAATTGGATGAAATTGAGCCGATGCTGCCGGATACATTTTTCCGCTGCCACCGAAGCTATATTGTCAATCTGGATCATGTGCGGCATTATAAAAAAGAGGAAGTCTGGTTGGATAATGATGATATTGTACCGTTATCCAGGCGCAGGTATCAGGCGTTCGGCCTGGCGTTCATGTATTATCTGAAGAATCGGGGGGATATCTTTTGAGCAGTTCAGCGATATGGATCACGGGCCTGGAGATTTTCACTGCTTTTTACCAGTGTCTCTTTTTAAAAGAAATGCTGGGAGAGAAATATCGTTATACCTATCTGTGGTTTTATATGGGAACCTGGCTGTATGGACATATAAATGCCTGGCTTGTTATCGTGGGTACTACATGGGGAAATATGATCTATCTATGCGTCTGTTCTTTTGCCCTTAATACATTACTGTTTCATGGAAGCATCATAAAAAGGAGCTTTTTTACTTTGTGGATGTACGGGATACGGGAAGTGGCGGCGGGAATATTCATCCCGTTGTTTATGGCCGCAGCGGTTTTAAACGGACGGGAGGACTGCTTTGATATGGTGATGAAGGCAGCAGATCTGGCGGCCTGCCTTGTGCCCTTTTTCATGACGGAGATCTTGAAGCGTAAGCTCCATCTGCTGAAACGTGATTTTGAGGACCGTGACGGTATCTATCTTATGTGTATTATTGGATTTATCTGTGTTGCGGTCGGTATGACGGCAATGACATTTTTCAGGATGAGTAACTGGGATGCGGAATATGTGTATGCAATTGTGATTCCAAGCGGTTTGATCGCGGTTGGAGGCGAGATTCTTAACGTTTATTGTATTCTCATGTTGGAACGACGCCTGGTAGAGCGTCTGGTAAAACAGCAGTACCAGATGCTGAAGCAGCATTTGGAGATCTCCAAAGAACAATATGAGCAATTTCTAAAGATCAGGCATGACATGAAGAATCATAGCCTGTGTCTTGCACAGTTATTGGAAAAGGACAATATAGAAGAAGCGAAGGCTTATCTGGAGCAGTGGAATGCAGGCATAGAAGAGGGGGAGGCGGTTATACATACAGGCTCTGTTTTTGCCGACGCCCTGCTGAATCCGAAATACCGGCAGGCAAGGAAATTCGGAATTGATATTTCGATTCAAATGAGTGTGCCCGGGGAAGACCGGATTGCTCCCATCGACCTCTGCTGTCTGCTGGCAAATGCACTGGATAATGCGATAGAAGCCTGCCGGCGGGGAATTACTGCAGGATATCCTGCCGGATGGATACGGATGAAGTCGCAAATATATCCGAATTACTGGGTATTTGAAATCACGAACAGTACCTATATATCGGTTAAGCATCAAGAGGGCAGATTTCCGTCTCCCAAACAAGTCCCAATGAGCGGAGTCGGCCTGCAGAATATCAGGACGGTCGTCGAGCGGTATGAAGGAGTATTGGAGCTAAAGAGCGGAACATGTTTTACATTAAACGTCATGTTTCCTTTGTCGTAGGTGCCGATTGTGACTGAATGCCCTTTACAAACAGCGTGATAAAGGAGAAATGAGAATATAATTGCATTTTATTTGAATCTGGTATAGAATGTGCAGATGATGACAAGGACGGCGGCATTATACCCGTGCAAACATGGAGGAGCAGATGGGATAAAGGAGACATTATTATGCAAACTGGAGAATATCAACAGAAAATAGCTACAACGGGCAGGTCCCGGAAGTGTACGGCAGCGCTGCTGATTACAGGTGTTCAGCTTCTTTGTACAGGATTATTCTTCTGTATAGAGAAGCTTCTTCCCCAAGGTTATTACTATAGGTCGGGTTTTTCCTTTTGGATGTCTGGATTGCTGCTTATTGCTTGGCTTTTGATTTTTTTCTATTGGACTATGTGTCTGATGCGGATCATAAGCGGTAATGCCGGCATACCTGTTTTGGGGAAAACGATTCTTTGTATATTGTTGGTCTGTCTGTGGGCAGCAGCATGCGGTATTTGTCTTCTTTTTGATCTTATCTATATATCAAGGATTGATACAGAGGAGAATCAGCGGCATGGGCTGATATATATAAGGCATGATGTCTGGCTTGATTCCCCGAGGTTTTATTATCAGAAAGCAGTCGGTCCTTTGCTGCGGAGGGAGCTGTCGGAGGAGGAAAAACGGCAATATAAGATTGAAAGCGGCAAAGGGACTGACAATGTGACAGGAGGAAGAGCCGACGAGGAGGGTATATATTCTGCCGCGGATAATATGGATAATACGGATACACCGGACACAAAAGACTTTGGAGAGGAGAGCCTGTATGCAGAGGAGCTTCAGCAGGAGGAAAGACTTTCGGCAGAGATTCAGGCGGTATATACTTTTTTGTCCGAGGCTGGTGAAATCAGTGAACCTATTGCGGAACAGCCGACGGTCTGCTATTCTGCTAAAGGGACTCCCTATGCAGTTTTTGAGGAGGACAGAGCCGATGATTTCGAAAGGCAGAAGAGGCTGGTTTACGACAGAATATCGAAGAACGGAAAATGTACTTTATTCGTCTATTATCAGGACCTGACTGGGGGAGAGACAGAGATCCTGGGTTTTTATGCAGTGGACCAGGAGACTCTGGAAGTGATTCCCGGGGAAAAAACAACATGGAGTGATGCAGGCTCAGAACATTATCGGGAGGTCACAGGAGAATAAAGACTTCCAGCAGGAGTGTTGACTATATGAAGGACAGTGATCGTTGGTAAAATGGTGAATATAGAATAGAAAAAGGAGAAGGAGGACTACTGGGTATGAGAAAGAGGCAGTCTTTAACGCAAATCAAACTGTCGGATTCACAGAAGGAGAAACTGAATGAGGAGATCAGGGCATTCTATCTGGATGTTCGCGGAGAAGAGATCGGGATGATCGAACAAATGCAGATATTGGAGTTGTTTGAGCAGAGATTGGCGCCGGTTATCTATAATAAGGCGTTGGACGACGCAAAAAAGTGGTTTGGCCAGATGATGGATTATATGGATTCGGAGTACTATATGTTATATAAAGAGGAAAGCTTTAAACAAGTATGAAAACGGCGGAACCTGTTAAGTATGAATCGTACTTGTGTCAAACCAGACCTCAAAATATGCTATAATGGAAGAAATACAAGTTATAGTTCTATATAAGGGAGGGCCATGCTTATGGAAGTAAGGTTTACAACAAATAATTGTGCGAACTTGTACAATAATAAAGGAGTTAGAGCCAGAAAGTCGTATCATGGATTGGATATTTTAGGCTCATCATCACCAAAAGAGGTGAAAGATGCCTGGAATAAAGCAGAGAAGGCAAGCGGTGTGAATGGGTATGGAATGAATTCTGATGGTAAGATGACCCAGTTGACGACATTGTTTGCGATGTCAATGGAGAGCAGGTATAACGGCGAAGAACAGGATATCCTGGGAAATACTGTATATTCGGCGAAAAGAACGGTCCAAAAGGCGCTTGACAGATTAGGAACCCCTCAAAATAGTAAAGAGAAAAAAGAGAAAGATTTTTATGAATATTTTTTGAGTTATTTAGCTTAATGCGGCATAAAACGTGTGTAGGATTCGAATAGGTTAAATATAAGGAGGCAGGTTTTTAATGATCGATATTTCTTGTAAAAATTATTTTTTGGCGGCAGGCCAATCAGGATACCAGGCGGTGAACAGAAGCAGAAAAAGAAACCCGAATGATATGTTCAAGACACAAATAATCGGTAATACAGTCTATATTGAACAGACATCTGTGGGAAGAGGGATCAGTTGGAGTGATGTGAGGAAGATACCGGGTAAGTATGCTTTAAAAGACGGGAATTCAATTACGATGTATTATACTATGGGCGAATGCGGGTATGAGTTTTTCCATGCCGCCGAATCTACGGAGGAGAACCCGGTATTGGTTGCAAAAGGCGTTGATATGTACGGGACGTATTTTGAGGAAAAGATTGATGTGAAGCAGATCAATCCTTACAATACAAGCACCCTTGAATTGCAGGCATTGAGTCATTTCAAGCCGGATAAAGCGATGATGAATCCTTATGATTGTATGGAGGGACAGGAAAAAGACCTTAGAGAAAGGATTAATTATGTTGCCGGAGCCCAGAACCTGATTGCGGCATGGAAAAGAATTGGGTATTCCGGACAGGCAGCTCAATGGAGAGACGAGCTTAATTTCCTGCTTGATTATACGGAGAATACTGCCGAAGCAGGCGTCGCCGGGAATGAATACAAAGTAAATGAGGCTCTTTTTGAAGGTATATCCGAGGGATATAAGCGGAATATGGAATTGTACTGCGATGCCGCAAGGGAGAGGCTGGCGGCCAGTATAGCGAAAAGGTGTTCGGAAGATCTTCTGAACCTTTTATAGGAACCGGGGCGGCATTTGGATTATATCAGGAGAATGCTTTATATCAGCGCTGCGAATACGGAAGCGCCCAGGACGGTCATAAGACCTGCCACGGCTATGGCAAGGCTGCTCATGGCGCCTTCGATTTCGCCCATCTCCATTGCTTTTGCCGTGCCGATTGCATGAGAAGCAGTTCCGATCGCGAGTCCTTTTGCGACAGGATCACAGATATGGAATATTTTACAGATAAATTCTGCGGTTACATTACCAAAGATTCCTGTAATAATAATGACGGCTACGGTTATCGTCTGGATACCGCCAAGTTCCTCGGAGATGCCCATTCCGATCGCGGTGGTGATGGATTTGGGCAGCAGCGTCACGTATTGTTCATGGTTCAGGGAGAATAATTTTGCCAGCAGGAAGATGCTTGCAAGACTTGCAAGCACTCCGGCGGTAATCCCCCCGGCTACGGCTTTCAGATTCTTCTTAAGGAGCTCCATCTGCTGGTATAGAGGAACTGCCAGGCACACGGTGGCAGGGGTCAGCAGATAGCTTATATATTTGGCGCTTTCGTAGTAGTGGCTGTATTCTACTTTCATGAATGTCAGCGTAAGCAAAACTGCTGCGGTTGCGATCAGCAGGGGATTGAAGAGGGCCAGCCTGAATCTCTTCTTTAACAATGCGCCGGCTTCATATGCCGCGAGGCTTAACACGGCGCCGAAGAATACGGAATCAACCAGAAATTCTTTCATCATTATCTTTATCTCCATTTCCATTTCTATTTCTATTATCTTTTTGAATCATTTTCTGTGTAACCTGTCCTGTTACCGCCATCACAATGACAGTGGAAATAAGTGTGATCACAATAAAAGGGAGCCAGACAGGCCTTAAGAAGGGCCATGAATCAAGAAGTCCTGCTGCGGCAGGTATGAACATGACCGGCATGATCTCGATCAGAAATCCGGCGGTCTCTTTGACCTGATTTAGTTTGATGATTCCTGCACATAGCGCCGAAAGCATGAGGATCAGACCATAGACGCTGGCAGGAATCGGAAGAGGTATCATCACATGCAGCAGTTCGCCCAAGAATGAGACGAACAGGATAATACAGAATTGTCTTAAGTATAACATAAATATTTCATCTCCTGACTGATACGCGATCCATAATACGTGTACATCATAGAATACAAATATTATGATGTCAAGAAAAAGTAAAATGATGATTTTTTTTCATTGTCTTTTATATGTAGAATTGTTATACTTACAGTATATCAGATACAGGAAACGGGGGACGGGGATATGGCAGGCGGCGAGAATGATTTTGCAGGAGAACGTACAGTAAAATATGTTTTGCTTAACAAAGATGTGGTGATCGCGGAATTTGAGGTGGATGTAATATTTGATACGATTGCAGTGGTGGAGCAGTTTGTCGAGCTGCCATATTGGTTTGATGATATAGGAAACTTTATTCGTAACAGACGTGCGCCGAAGCAGAGAGAAAACATTGAAGAATTACTGCGCTTAAGTGGATGCGATACTTTGCAGGGATTCCTGGACATCTCTCATGCATTGTCTTTGGTGGATACGTTTTGGGTAAAGCGTATGGACAGCGAATTGTGTTGGAAAAAAGTGTCGTTGTATACACATCCATTTAATGAAGTGATTGCAAAGACTGCCTTTGAAGGTGGCCTGCACGGCAGACAGTTAAGTACCACTTCGCCGGAGTATGGTACGGACGGTTCTTTCGCCAAATGCTGGATTCGTGAAGGAGAACGTATCAGGATGTTAAAGAGAGGCAGCTCGGGTGCGAGAAATGCCGGGCTGGAGCCCTATTCAGAATTTTATGCGAGTCAGTTGGTGAAAGCTTTTACGGATGAGTTTGTTACGTATGGTTTAAGAATGCATAATAAAAGAATCTGCTCCGTATGTGATCTGTTTACGTCAGAAGATTATGGATATCTTCCTTATGCAGCGGTTGACAAGGGAAACTCATCGGTAGAGTCTGTATTATCTAAAATGAAGGAATTTGGTCTGGAAGATAAAGTGAAGCGGATGTTTGTGATTGACGCCGTGATCCTGAATGAGGACAGACATAAGAATAATTTCGGCTTTATTGTAGATAACAGGACACAGGAGATTGTCGGGATGGCGCCGCTGTTCGATCACAACATTTCATTATTGCCCTATGCAGAAGAGGGTGAGTTCGAATATGGCGGGGATTATCTGAGACGGAAGGGACCGCGGATTGGAGACGACTGGATTAAAACCGCCGCGTTGTGTCTGGATGCAGGGACCAGGAAAACCCTTATTCAATTGTCGGATTTCCGGTTTGAAAGACATACGAAGTACAATTTGCCAGAGTGGCGGCTTGCAGACCTGGAGAAGCTGATTCACATGACGATTCAGAGAATTTTAAGCTTCCCCAATTAAATAAATTTGTACAATTGTTTTTGTCGGAAGAGTCTGTGGGAAATGAAATACACAAAGCGGCGCTGCAGGATAGAAATCAGTTTTTCAGGGAAGGAGATCTTGATATGGAATTAGAGCTTATCAGATTAGAGGAAGTGCATATAGACGAATTGACAAAAATAATGGAGCGAGCGTTCAATGAAGATGCGAGGATACATCTTGGCAAAGAAAGAGGGGGACCTGACGGATATGATGATGGCAGCTTTTTGAGAAAGTGGGGACTACATAAAGATGCTTCTTCGTATTGTATTTCTCTGAATCAACAGTTAATTGGCGGAGTGATTCTATGGATTAATGAAGATAAAAACAACTTTTTAGGAAATATTTTTATCGATCCAGCCTGTGAAAACCATGGAATGGGTACAAAAGTATGGAATATGATTGAACAATTATATCCTGATACAAAAATCTGGAATACAGAAACACCTGCTTTTTCGAGTAGAAATCATAATTTCTATGTTAATAAATGTGGTTTTCACATTATTAAAATTGAGAACCCAAAAGACGAGCTCGAAGGTAAATATATCTTGCAAAAGGTGATAAGAGAGATTTAAAGAAGGAATTAAGGTATGGATAAATATAAGCTATTGATAGTAGAAGATGATACCGATCTGAGAGAAGGTTTATCCTTCTCTTTTTCTGGCGACGGATATGAAGTGACAGAGACGGGAACGAAGAGAGAGGGATTAAGGGAGATTGAGAAAGGCTTCTATGATATCGTTCTTCTGGACTGTAACCTGCCGGACGGAACCGGATTTGAACTTTGCAGGGAGGCGCGTATTTGCAGTGATGTCCCGATACTTATGCTGACTGCCCGGGATACAGAGATGGACGAGATCAAGGCTCTGGAATTAGGGGTAAATGATTATGTGTCGAAGCCATTTTCCCTGGGGGTGTTAAAGGCAAGGATAAAGAGAATCCTTAAGGAAAAGTCGGGAACTTTGAAGGTTACGTCCGGCGTCTTAACCATAGATACGGCTGCGTGTAAAGTATATAAACGCGGAGAAGAAATTCAGCTCAGTAGATTGGAGTACCGTCTGCTTTTGTATTTGATTGAAAATAAGAACCACATCCTTTCAAAAGAACAGATCTTAGAGAAGATATGGGACAGTGACGGGAGATATGTGGATAACAATACGGTATCGGTCAATATCAGCAGACTCCGTACCAGGATAGAAGATGACGCGTCCAACCCTGTATGGATCAAAACCGTGCACGGAATCGGATATATCTGGAAGGAATAAGATAAGGATAAGAGTAAGATAAGGTAAGAGTAAGATAAGGATTCGAGTTATGTGGAACATAATAATTTTAGCGGCGCTTTTGTGTCTGTCGGTTAGCTATAGTATTTATCAAAAGAGAAGGACTTACCGCATGATAGATCGTCTGTTGGACAGTGTATTGAGCCGGGAGGCGGTTGTATATTCTGATGTGGAGGAGGGGGAATACTCAGCCCTTATCAGCAA
>CANODD010000104.1 GCA_947564705.1 uncultured Dorea sp.
GACGTTCAATGCATCTACAACGATCGGCATCTGTTCCATGATCTGTCCCATATCTGTATCCTGCTTTCTCTTTTGATTCCCTCTCTTTACAGTTCCTTACTGCTCGATAACCGCCGCCTGTACGCCGTATTTCTCAGCGCATTCCAGCATGCTGCCGTCCTCATAGCTAGACGCAAAGAAGTCGTTCAGTGCCTTTGCAAGATCAGAACCCTTGCGGAATCCCACGCCGTATTCTTCATCGTTTAATCCGCAGGTATATGTAAGATCCGCATATCCGGTTCCCTCGCCTACCATGGCCGCCGCCATCAGAGAGTCGATCACCGCCGCGTCGGATGTGCCTGCCGCAACTTCCATCAGGGCATCGGCCTGCGCTTTCACAGATGTGAATTCAAGCTCCAGGTTCTCCACAGCCTCTTCCCCTGCGCTTCCTGCTTCTACCGCAAAAGTAAGGTCAGACAGACTGTCCTTATCCTGATATTTATCCGCAACATCAGACGGAACGATCACTACCTGAGCGTTGTTGCAATATGCATTCGAGCACTCCATCGAACTGGTCACTTCACTGGTAAGGGTCATACCGTTCCATACACAGTCGATAGTCTTACCATCCAGCTCCATGATCTTGTTATCCCAGTCAATCTCGACAAACTCTGCTTCAACTCCCAGGCTTTCTGCGAACGCTTTCGCCATATCCGCGTCAAAGCCAATCCACTCGTCGCCGTCCGCTTTGTAATCCATAGGTTCAAAATCCGTAATACCGATAACCAGCTTTCCCTTCCCCTTCACATACTCCATATCGCTTCCGCTGGAATCATCAGAAGAAGCTGCACCGGAAGAAGCGTCTGCGCCGGAAGCCTTATCTGCCCCCGAATTGCCGCACGCCGCCAGGGACAATACCATTGCCGCTGTTAATAAAATTGTAATCCACTTTTTCATAAAATTCTCACCTCAACCTTATATTTTCCGCCGCATAAAACATCCTGCCCGTCTTACGCGGCACGCTACTATATTAGCAATTTACCACAGTAAAGTCAAGTAGAATTTTATTTTAATACTACTCTATAATCCTAAGGCCCAGTTCGTCTAACTGCTTCTGGTCAACCAGAGTCGGCGCCTCAGTCATCAGATCCGACGCGTCTTTTACCTTCGGGAACGCGATCACGTCACGGATACTGTCTTCTTTTGCCATCAGCATCACAAGACGGTCAAGCCCGTAGGCAAGTCCTGCATGGGGTGGAACACCGTACTTGAACGCCGTCAAAAGGAAACCAAACTGCTCCTTTGCCTGCTCCGGCGTGAATCCAAGCACTTCAAACATCTTATTCTGTATCTCCGGGTTAAAGATACGGACGCTTCCGCCGCCGATCTCATTTCCGTTCAACACGATATCATAAGCCTTTGCCCGCACTTTGCCCGGTTCACTGTCAATCAATTCAAGATCCTCTTCCATCGGCATGGTAAAGGGGTGGTGCATAGCCGTATAACGATTCTGCTCTTCACTCCACTCCAACAGCGGGAATTCCGTCACCCATAAGAACCTGTAATCATTCTTATCGAGCAGTTCCATCTGACGGGCAAGCTCCAGACGGAGCGCTCCCAGCACATCCCATACTACCTTATTCTGATCCGCCGCGAAGAGCAGAAGATCCCCGTTCTCTCCGTCCATAGCCTGAATCAGCGCCGCCGTCTCTTCTTCCGTCATGAACTTCGCAAAAGAAGATTTCGCCGTGCCGTCTTCCTGGACCGCGATATATGCAAGCCCTTTCGCACCGTAATCCTTCGCAAAAGACACCAGTTTATCGATCTTCTTGCGGGGCATGCTTCCCTGTCCTTTGGCATTGATGCCGCGGACGGAGCCCCCGTTCTCGATCGCTCCTTTGAATACAGCAAATCCGCAATCCTTTACCACTTCGGTCACATCACAGAGTTCCATCCCAAAGCGGATATCCGGCTTGTCCGAACCGTAACGGTCCATCGCCTCCCGCCAGGTCATCCTTGGAATCGGAAGCTGTACTTCCACTCCCAGGACTTCTTTGAAAATCCTCGCAAGCAGGCGTTCATTGACGTCAATCACATCATCCACGTCCACAAAAGACAGCTCCATATCAATCTGAGTAAATTCCGGCTGCCGGTCCGCGCGAAGGTCCTCGTCGCGGAAACATCTCGCGATCTGGAAATAACGGTCATATCCGGAGCACATCAACAACTGCTTGAATAACTGCGGAGACTGCGGCAGCGCATAGAAGTGTCCCTGATGAATACGGCTCGGCACCAGATAATCCCTCGCCCCTTCCGGCGTACTTCCGATCAGCACCGGCGTCTCTATCTCAAGGAACCCTTCTTCTGCAAGAAACTGACGGGTCAATGTCGCAACCTGGCTCCTCATCATCATATTCCTTTGAAGGTCCGGCCTTCTAAGATCCAGATATCGGTATTTCAGGCGTACTTCCTCCTTCGTCTTTGAATTCTCCTCGATGGGGAAGGGGGGCGTCTCTGATTCGGAAAGGATCCGAAGCTGCTCCGGAATAATCTCGATCTCTCCGGTGGCCAGATTCTGATTGACGGCGCCGGAACGCTTCTCTACTCTTCCCACAATCGCTACGACAAACTCTGCTCTCAGCCTCGCCGCTTTCTCTATCAACTCCGCATCGGTTTTTCCTTCCTCGAATACAGCCTGAATGATTCCGGAACGGTCCCTCACATCGACGAAGACCAGTCCTCCTTTATTCCTGTTCTTCTGTACCCATCCCATGATGGTCACTGTCTCGCCTGTATTGGCGGCTGACAGTTCCGCACATCTGTGCGTCCTCTTTAATCCCTGCATTGACTCAGCCATATCTCTATATCTCCTTTTATCTTTACTGATCTGTCTTTACTCATTTCTTTGTTACTGCGCTAATCTTTTCTGCCACAACGCTAATCTTCTCCGTCACAACGCTAATTTCTCTGTCACAACGCTAATTTTCTCTGCCGCTACGCTATTTTCTCGTCATTACGATAATGCACTCTCAGAACCTCTTTCCGCCTGCTTTCTTTTATAAGATGAAGCATCTCTTACAGGTTTTCTGCCCAGGAATCGGCATAACAGTCTATAATCTCTTCATACCCGTCTTCCTTCAACTGATCCTTCTGAAACTTTTTATTCTTCTTCATATTCACAATCAGCACCTGACGGCCCGCAGCCCGGTCTGCTTTCGCCAGCTCCAGGACTCTTAAGACTCCCTCTTTCGGCAGCTTCTTCTCCAACAGATAAGCCTTTTTGCTCTCTTTCCCCGGAACCTCATAGCCATTTTCCAGAAGAAGCATAACGATCCGTTCAAATCCGATGGAGAACCCGCATGCCGGCGTATCCTGCCCGGTAAACTTACCGATCATCTTATCATAACGCCCGCCGCCTGCCACGGAACCGCCGAAATCATCCATCCTGACTTCAAAGATCGTTCCGGTATAATAAGACTGTCCTCTTACTAATGTCGGATCAAAGCAGATATTGAATTCACAGTCCTTCGCCGCATTCACGCTGGAAATGATCATCTCCAGACCCTCCGCCGCCGCGTCGCTCAGACAATCTCCAAGCTTCTCCTTCAGATAACGGATTCCTGCCACATCTGCCGACATCTCTTCAAAAAGGCTCAGATAGGTGTCCACCTGTTCTTTGCCGTAGCCCATCTCCTGAAGTTCTGCCGACACTCCTTCTGCATTGATCTTATCCATCTTATCCAGGGCGATGAATACCTCGTCATAGTCTTCCTCTTTGAACCCGCTGTATGCCGCCATCGCTTTCAGGATATTACGGTCATTGACACATACGGTAAAGTTCCTGAAATCCAGCTTCCCTAGCATGGCCGTGGTTGCCAGGATCAGTTCGATCTCCGCCAGATTAGAGGACTCCCCCAGGATATCGATATCACATTGCATGAACTGACGGAAACGGCCTTTTTGCGGCCGGTCTGCCCGCCACACATTACCGATCTGCATTGCCTTGAAAGGCGACGGCAGTTCATTTGCATGATTCGCATAATATCTTGCAAGAGGCACCGTCAGGTCATAGCGCAGTCCTCCGTCCACCAGATCGTCCTCAGTCTCAGCCGTTTCAAGCTTTAGTTTCTCGCCGCGCTTCAGGATCTTGAAGATCAGCTTCTCGTTATCTCCGCCCTGTTTACTGCAGAGATTCTCGATATGCTCCACACAGGGAGTTTCCATAGACAGAAACCCATAGGTCTTATAAGTATCCTTCACCAACTGTATCACATAGTCCCGGATCTCCATCTCCCTGGGGAGCATGTCCTTCATTCCGGTGACTGGTTTCTTCTTCAACGCCATAACCATTCTCCTTTTCGCTCAATCATCTCATCGATACGATCAATATACGCGTCAATCGCTTTCACGTTCTCCACACGTATCAGATGCGTCATCTTTCTTTTCTTACTGCCGGGCACAGGAATCGGCTCCTTCAACACGATCTTGGTAGACGCCCCCGCTCCCGCGGCAATGATAGATTGCTTTTCCTCCATAATAAGTATATTGTATATTCCTGCTTTGTCAACCTTTGCATAACCGACATTTTCAAAATTCCCCGCGATATTCTTCTGCCGGTACAGATAATACGGCGTCATTCCCATCTGAGACGCGGCGTCCGAAGACATCCGTATCATCTCCGAAAGAGTCCTTGATATCTTGTCCGCGTCCGTCTTAAGATCCGCCCACTCCATCTTCGCCGCCCTTTTGATCGCCAGTGAATGAACCGTCAGGCTATCCGGCGAAAGCTCCCGGATCTGCCGCAGCGTATCTTCCATATCTTTTGCATCCTCTCCAGGAAGTCCCGCGATCAGGTCCATATTAATATTGTCAAACCCCATCCTCCGGGCCAAACAGAATGCCTCAGGGACCTCCTCCACCCTGTGCTTCCGCCCGATGGTATCCAGAGTTTTCTGCTGCATGCTCTGAGGATTGACAGATAAACGGGTAATCCCGTGCTTTCGCAGGACTTCCAGCTTATCTATGGTTATACTGTCCGGTCGCCCCGCCTCCACCGTATATTCCAACAGGTATTCTCTGCTGAAATGCGTATCGATACATTCAAGGAGTCTTTCTAATTGAGACGCCGTCAGAGTCGTCGGCGTCCCTCCGCCGATATAGATGGTATTCAGCCTTTTCTTCACAGATTTTTCTGCAATATATATGAGTTCCTTCGTCAGGGCGGCAAGATAATCTTCCACCCGGTCCGCCCAGTCGGCCAATGCTCCGGAGCTAAAGGAACAGTAAGTACAGACCGTCGGGCAAAAAGGTATCCCTATATACAGACTATACCCTTCTTCACAATCCAGACTTTGAAGCAATGCCTGCTCACGTCTCGCAATCTCCCAGGAAAGTTCGGCCTTCTTACGGCTTACCAGGCAGTCCTGCTGAAACCACGGGACAAACTGTTCCTTTGTCCATCCTTCCTCTGCCTTTTCCATGGCGATCTTAGTCGGCCTGACTCCCGTCAGTATCCCCCACGCCAGAGTCCTTCCGGTAATCCTCTTGAGTTCATGATAGAGCCTGACATCGATCCGGTACTTTAGATCTTTTCCTTCTCCGGCCTGCGGCAGCTCTTCATATACTGGTTTTGAAAAAACTTCTGTATTCTTATCTATATTTCCAATTACAATCTCTTCTGCGTCCGGTAATTGTACCATAACATAATGAGAGGCTTTCTCCTCCACCCTGCCGATCACCTCTTCAGATGGGAAAAAAGCCTTCACGATATGATACACATTATACGTATACGCTTCACTCTTACATATAATCTGAATCATCCCTGCTCTGCTCCATTCTTAGAAACCGCTTAGGAACCAACCGCCTCTTCACTGTCAGTTCTTTTCTAAATATACGGATTATGCTTTCTCTCATGTCCGATCGCCGTCTCCCCCATATGGCCCGGATACACCCGCGTCTCGTCCGGCAGCGGCAATAATTTCTCACGGATAGAACGAATCAAAGCCTCCGTACTGCTTCCCGGGAAATCTGTACGGCCCACGGAATTCGCAAACAAGGTATCTCCGCTGAACAACACACCTTCCGTCCTCACATAGAAACAACAGCATCCCGGCGTATGCCCCGGCGTATGGAATACTTCAAAATCATAGCCTGCAAGATGAAGCGTCTGGCCGTCCCGGATACTTTCCGCACCTGAAAATGTATAGCCCGCCGTGTAAGTCGAAGACTGATTCAGCTTCGGGTCTTCCATCATCTCCCGGTCATCCTCATGCACGTATACCGGCACGTCATATTTCTTAAGGAATCCGTCAATTCCCATAATATGGTCAAAATGTCCATGGGTCAGGAGGATCGCTTCTATCTTAAGTCCTTCCTCTTCTATATAACCCATCAGCTTCGGCGAACTGGCGGCCGGGTCGATCACCACCGTCTGTTTCGTCTCCTCGTTGATTGCCAGATAACAATTTGTACTGATAATTCCTGTCAAAAACCTCTCTACCTTCATCCTCCGCTAACCTGTCGTCCTTTCAATATCTATTACGTCTTCTACTTGCAGAAGCTTATTCACGATCCATTCCAGCTCATCCCGTCCATGCACGATAAATCCTGCTTCTATCGTGGCCGTTCCCTGCTTCTTGCTGGTACGCACATTCATAGATTTCACGTCTACATTCGCCTCCGTGAATATCCTGGACATCTCCATCAGCAGACCCTTCCTGTCGTAAGCATACATCTTGATCTCTGCCAGATACTGCCCGCCTGCCTTCTCTGCCACGTCGTTTTCCCATTCCGCATCGATCAGCCTCGCCCGCTCCACTTCGGTGAGATGGATCATATTCACACAATCGGTCCGGTGAATAGACAATCCTCTTCCCCTCGTCACGAAGCCAACGATCTCATCTCCCGGAACCGGATTGCAGCACCTAGAGAACCGCACAGCCACGTCATCAATTCCTTTTACGACGATTCCGCTTTTTGACTTGGCGATGTGAACCTTATTCTTCGCCGCTTCCGCAACCTTCTCCAGCACGCCTTCGTCCGTAAGCTCCTGCTTGTGCTCTTTACTGTACTCTTCTACCAGACGGTTCACCACCTGGCCTTCCTTCAGGCCGCCGTGTCCGATGGCCGCAAGAACAGAGTCCCAATCCTTGAATCCATATTTCCTCTGGACGATCTCCTGATACCTGGAAACCAGAATCTGGCTTGGAACGATAGATTTCGTCCTGCAGTAATTGCTTACCAGTTCTTTGCCTCTGATAATATTCTCTTCTTTGAATTCCTTCTTGAACCACTGGTTGATCTTGTTCTTAGCCTGGGTACTCTTGACAATATTCAGCCAGTCGCGGCTGGGACCCTTGGAATTCTGGGACGTCAGGATCTCTATCCTGTCGCCGTTCTGGATCTTATAATCAATATTCACCAGTTTTCCGTTCACCCTGGCTCCTACCATCTTATTGCCCACCGCACTGTGGATCGCATAGGCAAAATCTATCGGCGTAGAGCCGTTCGGAAGGTTCTTGACGTCTCCCTGGGGTGTAAAACAGTATACATCCTCCGCAAAGAGGTCCAGATCCCCCTTGATCAGGCTCATGAATTCCCGGTTATCCGACATGTCTCTCTGCCATTCCAGGATCTGCCGAAGCCAGCTTAATTTCTCTTCTTCCTGAGCCTTAATGTTCTTCTTTCCGTCGTTAGATTCTTTATATTTCCAATGGGCGGCGATTCCATACTCCGCCGTCTTATGCATCTCTTCCGTACGAATCTGAATCTCGAAGGGCTGGCCCACGGAACTCATCAGCGTCGTATGCAAAGACTGATACATATTGGGCTTGGGCATCGCGATATAATCCTTAAACCGGCCCGGGATAGGCGTATACAGCTCATGGATAACCCCCAGCGCGGCATAACAATCCCTCACGGACTGCACGATAATACGAACCGCAAAGAGATCATAGACCTGGTCCACCGTCTTATCCTGGTTGACCATCTTCTTATAGATGCTGAAAAAATGCTTTACGCGCCCGCTGACTTCTGCCTCAATCCCTGCATTCTCCATGTGCGCCTGGACTTCTTCCACAATCTGCTGAACGAATTCCTCCCGCTCCATCTTCCTGTCGTTGATCTGTTTTACAAGATCAAAGAAAACCTCCGGCTGCGAATACTTAAGCGCAAGATCGTCAAGTTCTGTCTTTATCTTGGAGATACCGAGACGCTGGGCAATGGGAGCGTAGATATCCATCGTCTCTTTCGCTTTCTCCCTCTGCTTCACCGGCTTCGTAAATTGCAGCGTCCTTAAATTATGAAGACGGTCGGCGAGCTTGATAATGATAACGCGGATATCCTTCGCCATGGCAAGAAACATCTTACGCAGATTCTCCGCCTGAACGTCTAATTTATCCGAAGAATAGGACAATCTTCCCAGCTTCGTGACACCGTCCACCAGAAGCGCCACTTCTTCCCCGAACTCTTCCGCTATCTCTTCCTTCGTGACCTCGGTATCTTCTACCACATCATGAAGCAATCCTGCCGCAATGGTCTCCTTATCCATCTCAAGATCCGCCAGTATGATACCTACCCATAGCGGATGAATAATATATGGTTCTCCAGACTTACGGCACTGATCCCCATGCGCTTCTGTCGCAAGACGGTACGCCTTCTCAATCATCGTCACATCCGTAGACGGATGGTACTTACGAATACGGGCGATTAACACGTCATACAGCCGGTCAGGATCCTCATAATCCACCGGCGCCTTTACCGCATGGCCGTCTACAATCTCGAGTCCCTGAGAATGATCCTTCATGATCGCTTCCGCCGCAATCCGATTATCAATTGCTTCATAAGTCATTGCTC
>CANODD010000105.1 GCA_947564705.1 uncultured Dorea sp.
CCAAAGAGCAGATTGGGATAGGATTGGTGATAATAATGTTAGGATAGAGGATGCAGGAGATATATCTGAATTTTTAGAAGGTGTCATGGTGCATCCAGTAGCTCCCAAATGGTATGTGGATATTATTGAAGAAATATGTCAATCAAAAAAAATTAAATTTGATGGGCAATCGGAAATTTATAAATTAAAATAATGTAATTAAGTTGGGAAAACAATCGTAGTAAGTTTGCTCAATTTATACTACGTTTTTACTACGTTTCACGGCTTCAACTTGCCACATTTTGCCCCGTTTTGCTTATTCTGTGATTTTTTTAACAATATTCTTTGAAAAAATAAACTGCGCAAAACGTGCCAAAACACGGCAAATCAACGCATTTTAGGAGGGATTTTTATTATGATTAAGATATTATTCGTCTGCCATGGAAATATTTGCCGTTCACCAATGGCAGAATTTGTTTTTTGCGATATGATTCAAAAGAAGGGGTTATCAGACCAGTTCCACATTGCGTCTGCAGCCACCAGCAGCGAGGAGCTTGGCAACCCGGTTCATTATGGAACAGTGAATAAGTTAAGAACTGTCGGAATCAATACGGCTGGAAAGTATGCTGTTCAGCTAAAAAGAAAGGACTATAAAGAATATGATTATATCCTGGGAATGGATTATCGGAATATCAGGAATATAGACAGAATCATCGGTTCCGACCCGGAGCAGAAGGTTCATATGCTTTTGGAGTATAGTGATAAGCCAAGAGATATTGCCGACCCCTGGTACACAGGTGATTTTGACAGGACATATGACGATATTGTGGAAGGCTGCGAAGGATTTCTAAACTATCTTATAAGTAAAGGGAAAGTTTATCTTAGATAATTTCGTGAATGCAGTCAGAGGGCGCGTTTGAAGAATTTCTTCAGACGCGCCCTCTGACTGCATTCACGAAATTGTCTGCTTAAAAGTCAGTGCCACTTAAAAGAAGATATCGATCATCAATCACCCGCTCATCAGTCGATCATTAACCAATCAATCGTCAATCGCTCATTAATCAATCATCAACCGACCAGTCAATCGCTCATCAGCCAATCATCAATTAATTATCAATCTATCAATTAATTAATTAATCAATCAATCTATCAATCTATCAATCAATCAATCTATCTATCTATCTATCTATCTATCTATCTGACTAACTGCGGATATTTCTTTTTATTTTCACGTTTGCAGTTATACATAATTTCGTCCGCCTTATGAAGAATCTCGTCATAAGACAGGGTATTAGTCTCTCCTTCAACATTTACGATACCATAACTGAAGCTGCACTGATATTTTCCATAGTCTCCTGTCTGGAATTCTTTTAAGATTTCCGCCATTTTATGTTCTATCAGGTCTTTAATATTGCCGCTGAGTACAAGGCAGAATTCGTCTCCGCCGATTCGGGCAAACGTATCTTCGCTTCGGAAATTCGTCTTTATAAGTTCTACGAAGTTCTGGATATAGATATCGCCCTCCAGATGTCCATATGTATCATTCACATATTTTAATCCATCCAAATCAAGATAGCAGAGAGTAGCGTTTTGTCTGTCGTTAAGGATCATATTCATATATTCTTCGAAGAACAGGCGGTTTTTGATTCCGGTTCCGGGATCATGGTATGCTTTACTGGTAAGATTATGTGCCGCTTTCTTTTCGTCGGTGATGTCAACGACAATATGTACATAAGAAGCATGGTTTTTCCACTCGATAGGAAAAGAGGTAATGCGGTAATAGGTTTCGCTGCCATCGGATATTTCCCAGACTTTATACTGTTCATCACAGTTCCAGTTCAGTAATTCAGGATAGAATGTCAGTTTTTTGTTACAGATATTGCAGTAATCTGTATCAATGTTTTCTTCATTCTTTTTCTTATTGCAGTACAGGATTTCCTTTGTATCCACATCAACGACAAGAAGCCATTCTCTCCGTTTGCTGAGCATTTCGACCATAAGGTCGTTATAGCCTTCGATCATCTCGGCGTGGCTCTGTGCCCTGAAAGCTTCGCCTTGGAGCCGCATTTCCCGTTCTTTCAACTGTTTCGTCATTTTATTAAATGCGTCGGAAAAGTCTCCCAGGTAAGCGACATGCTGGGAGTAGTCTCCTTTAGCGACCTGCTGCGCCTGCCAGGTAAGATGGTTCAGGTTTGCATGAAGGTTCTTTAGGTTTTCACACAGGGCGGTATGGTTATCCGGGAAATCGACAGACAGATTTCCTTTGGAAAGCTCTGCGGAATAGGCAGTCAGATCATCCATCTCATTTTGCAGAGACGTAAGATTGTGTTTCAGGTTTTGATAAGGCTCATTTGGCGTATGGGTGTGAGGGGAATCCGTTATTTCAGCCTTGAACCGGCATACCCTGTCGCCGGTTGCCCAGCAGTCTGTTTCGATTGCTGTATATGGTTTCCCGGTATAAGCAGTAAGAATCCCTGCCAGGAAGCCTTCTTCATAGTTGCAGACGGTCTCGCCCATTATAGGCAGTCCGGAGCAGCCTGCGTCTTCGGCGACGGTAAGGATAATTACGCCGGTATCTTCCTCTATTTTCTCGAAACGAAGAACACCGATTTTGAATTCTTCCAACTGTATCTGCAAGTGCGAGGAGAATTCAGACAGCGGCAGTGACAAGTCAAGATACTCATTAGCAAAATATTGTCCGGCTCGGAAACCTGCGTTTCGGAAGACATGTACCTGTTTTTCTTTTCCGAATTGTTCGGTCAGTTCTTCGCGGAGGGAATATTCTAAAAGTCTATGGACTGAAACCGGAATTTCTTCACCTAGATTCTCACGGCCGATGAGCTGTGTATGCAGGAAATCTGCAAGTTTCAGATTGGTCTGGCTTTTTGTTAAAGTATGATCTTCCACGATTATTTCACCTCCTGATAGTCTAACTCCTATTCTAGCACATCTTTGAACGACTTACAATTCAAAAAGCTGTTTGAAAAGCTGTTAAAAAAGCTGTTTGAAAAGGCGTTGACATGGCAGATGTTGAATATTATGATAAAGATGCATGATTGAAAAGAAGGAAGGTTCCAAGAGGGCTTATTACGGAGGAGGAAAACAAATGTCGATGAAGATTAATCATGAGCTGCCGCTTCCGGAGGTTTTGAAAGGGCAGTATCCTGTTTCTGAGAGGATCAGGGAGTTAAAGCAGAGAAGGGATCAGGAGATCAGAGATATATTTACCGGAAAATCAGATAAATTTATTGTTTTGATCGGACCGTGTTCTGCAGATAATGAAGAGTCGGTGTGTGAATATGCGAGACGGCTGAAGGATGTGTCGGATCAAGTATCGGATCGGTTGATGATCATACCGCGGGTCTATACCAATAAGCCCCGGACTACGGGAGAAGGATATAAAGGCATGCTGCATCAGCCGGATCCGGAGAAAGAGCCGGATCTTCTGGCGGGAATTATCGCAATCCGCAAGATGCATATACGTGTGATGGAAGAGACAGGATTATCTACGGCGGATGAGATGCTGTATCCGGAGAATAGAAGTTACTTAGATGACGTACTTTCTTATGAGGCGGTAGGAGCGAGATCTGTGGAGAACCAGCAGCATCGTCTGACGGCAAGCGGAATGGATATCCCGGTAGGAATGAAGAACCCAACCAGCGGGGACCTGTCGGTTATGCTTAACTCTGTCACGGCGGCGCAGCATTCCCATCGTTTTATTTACCGCGGATGTGATGTTAAGACTGGCGGAAATGAGTTGGCGCATACTATCCTGAGAGGAGGCGTGGACAAATACGGCAAGAATATACCGAACTATCATTATGAGGATCTGGCGCGGCTTGCGCAGATGTATCAGAAATGGCAGCTTAAGAATCCGGCGGTGATCGTGGATGTGAACCATTCGAATTCCGACAAACAGTACAAGGAGCAGATACGTATTGTGAGTGAAGTGATGCACAGCCGGAATTATAATCCGGAGCTTAAGAGTCTGGTGAAAGGTGTGATGATCGAGAGCTACCTCGTGGAAGGCAGACAGGATATCACAGAGAATCTGGTATATGGACAGTCTATTACGGATCCGTGTATCGGATGGGAGGATACAAAGAGGGTGATTTTCGATATTGCGGAGAAGTGTTAAAAAGAGAGAGTATCATAGTATATTAGATTATAATATAAAGGGGCTGTCGCAAAATGCGGCGATTCCGCAAGATATGGTTACAGAGAAGATGATCGAGCAGCAGGAAAAGCAGATGGCTGCTCCATCATATCTGAACATTATCTTGTGGGAACCTGTCATTTTGCGGCACCCCCTAGAAACTTGTGCAGAAGTATCGGCTATTCTGTGGGATAGATATCTATATTTCCACTTTCACAATCTACACTGATTCTCTTCTTCCCGTCTCCGGCCGTCCGATATGTCATCTCGCCGAATCCGTCGTCGTACCCATGTTCCGTGCTGCCGACGCGGATATCGCCGTATTCGGCGCGTAAGTCGAAACCATAGCTGTCAAGATCACCGGGAAGTCCGAGAGAGATGTTCCCATATTCATTCTCGATCTCTGTATCAGAGAATTGCAGGCGGTCGATCTGGCAGTCAGAGGATTCTGCCTGGATTGTCAGTCTGCTGCCTTTTGCGTCAGAAATGTTTACTTTGCCGTATTCATTGTAAATTTTTGCATCTGCGGTATCTAAAGCGCCGAGGGACAGGTTGCCGCTTTCCATCTGGATATTCAGGCTGCCGCCTTTGTATTGGTTCAGAGAGGTGTCCCCGTATTCATTAGAGATATTCAACGCATCCGCCTGTAGTGAGGTGATGTCAAGATTCCCGCTCTCAATATCAAGAGAGACATTCTTAAGATCGGTGTCTTTCGGGATTTCTATCCGTACATAATATCTGGCCTCTTCTGTGGATACACCAAAACTAGAGTAGAATAAATCCACGTTAAATAATCTGACAGAATGTGATTCACAGAAGATTAGTTTCCCGTTTTTTACTTCGCAGACTGGTTCTCCGTATTCCGCCATGGTACAATATTCGATGGCAAACCGGTCGGAATCGACAAGTTCCACATCTGCATACTCGATATCAAGTTCTATACTTTTGAAGGGTTCCAGAGTATCAGAACCGCGGATTACTTCTGAATGAAGGGTTTCTTCGGCGGTGTGAAGTCCCGTACCGTCAATATAAAAGCCCGGTATGCCGCCTATGGTGCGTCCGATTGTGAGCAGGGCGGCGCCAAGCAATATACAGATGAGCGCTGCTGCAATCCATATTTTTTTGTTCTTCATTTTTTCCATGTTATTTCTTCCCTCCTGGTTTTACATTCATTATTGTTTATCGGTTTCTGTGATATCGTTAACCAGAGTTTTTTTATTTTGATACCGATTTTTTCCTGCAATCCGGGCAAACAGGCGGGTGGTCAGATGCATGATGCATTTTCCGAGGCTGATACAGCCTATGACCAGTAAGATTCCGAGTCCGAGAGCGATTAATCCAAGTCCCAGGGTGGAGACGCCGTTCGCGAACGAAGTAAATAGCATGCAGACGCCGACGACGATGCAGGGAATTGCGGTTACGGATACGGATATGGCCAGTACGAACGCGGAGAGTACCAGCATGAAGATGATCAGGATAAACATCAGGCCCAGGACAGCCAGCATCAGCGCGGCCGGAAGGGCGATTGGCGCTGCGAAGAGGGCGAGGATTCCGACCCACAGGGCAGAGATGCTGTGTCTTACGTCTTTGGCCGGTTCTTTGGCGTTTTCTGCCGCGAACTCACGGATGATCTGATCTGCCGCCATCTCAGGAGTTCCGAGATCCTGGGTTGCCTGTACTTCATTCTCCGGTCCGGCTTCTTCAAAATATTCCGTAAAATAGGAAATCGCTTTGTCATATTCTTCTTTGGGCAGCCGCCTGAGCCGATATTCCAGGCGCTTGATATACTCGTCTTTATTCATAATTCATCCCTCCTGTTCTTACAATCAGATCTATTGCGTCCCGGTATAGCTTCCAGTCTTCGGACAACATCTGACAGTGTTGTCTGCCTGCTTCGGTAATCTGGTAATATCTCCGGTTCCGTCCCTGATAAGACTGGTCGTAGACGGTCAGGAAGCCTTGCTCCTGCAGTCTCTTAAGAACCGGGTAGAGCGTGGAATCCTTCGTATTGGAAACCTTTTTGATGATCTGGCTCAACTGATATCCATAGGCGTCCTCTTTCGCGGTGACCGACAGGACGAGCAGGTCGAACATTGGTGCATTCATAGGAAATATCATCTTCGTTCTCCTTCATCTAAATATATTTTTGATAAGCATATTATATATTATATAATATATAGTGTCAACATATATATTGGAATTGTACATATTAAGGTTATGTATATCAGGATTACTTATATTTGGAATTACCTATATTTGAAATTACTTATATTTGGAATTACCTATATTTGGAATTACCTATATTTGGGATTACCTATATTTGGGATTACTTATATTTAGAATTACTTATATTAGGGGTACATATAAAAAACTCCATAAAAAAATATAATAATTTGATAATCAAAATACTTGACAAACAAAATATATTGATATATACTTTGATCGTCAAATTAATTTAAATTCAAAATAAATCAGGGGAATTCATATGACAGCGACAATATGCGGGACGGGTTCATACATACCGTCGTATACCATGGACAATAATGATATAGCCCGTCTGGTGGAAACCAGCGACGAATGGATCCGGGAGCGGACAGGAGTTATAAGGAGGCATATCATCAGGGATGAGACGACAGTTTCCATGGCAGCGGAGGCGGCGAAGAGGGCGCTTGAAGATGCTGGAGTATCACCGGAGGAATTAGATCTGATTCTGGTATCAACCATATCTTCGAATGTGATCCTTCCTTGTGCGGCTTGCAAAGTTCAGGAGAGACTGGGAGCGCCGCGGGCGACCTGTTTTGATCTCAGTGCGGCGTGCACGGGGTTTATCCTTGCCTATAATACGGCTTTTGCCTATCTTAACAGCGGATTTGGCAAAACGGCATTGATCATCGGAAGCGAGAGCCTGTCGAATCTGACAAATTGGAAGGACAGGAGGACCTGTATCTTGTTCGGGGACGGCGCGGGCGCTGCGGTACTTCGGGCGGAAGAAGGGACGGTTTATCTTCCGGTTACACATTCTGACGGGAGAAAAGGAGAGGCGCTTACATGTAAGAGCAGGCATGATTATAACGGACTGTCTGACGGGCACTGCCGTGAGCGTCCGCAAGATACGCCGGATGAGGAGTATTATATGAAGATGGATGGCCAGGCGGTGTTTAAATTCGCCGTAAAGAGCGTGCCGGAGGTAATCAATGAGGCGCTTGAACTTAACCATGTAAGCTCCGGCGAGATCAGTTATTATATCCTCCATCAGGCGAACAGGAGGATCATAGAAGCAGTGGCCAGACGCCTGGGCGAACCTATGGAGAAGTTCCCCGTGAACCTGCAGGAATACGGGAATACTTCATCCGCAAGTATTCCGATCCTTCTGGATGAGATGAACCGGGAAGGAAAGCTTAGAGAAGGACAGAAACTGGTGCTGGCCGGATTCGGTGCAGGGCTTACCTGGGGGGCTTCGATTATTGAGTGGCACAGGTGCAGAACAAATGAAATCAAATAATAAAGAGAAGGAGAAAGAAAGATGTTAGAGAGAGTCAAAGAAATCGTATCAGAGAACTTAGGAGTTGACGCAGCGCAGATTACGGAGGAATCTTCCTTCAAGGATGATCTGGGAGCCGATTCTCTGGATATATTTGAGATGGTGATGGCGCTGGAGGATGAATACGAGATTGAGATACCGACAGAAGATCTGGAGAAGATCACGACGGTGGGAGATGTAATCAACTATATTAATGAGCATAAAGAATAGATTAAGTCAGAAAAATTAAGAAGCGGGGTTTTTACAATGCAGACAGAAGTAACCAGATTACTGGGAATCGAATATCCGATCATCCAGGGAGGAATGGCATGGGTTGCGGAGTATCATCTGGCGGCCGCCGTATCCAACGCGGGTGGTCTGGGGTTGATCGGAGCCGCGAGCGCTCCTTCGGAATGGGTTCGTGAACAGATCAGGGAGGCGAAGAAGCTGACCGATCGCCCGTTTGGGGTTAATATTATGCTGATGAGCCCGTATGCCGGCGATGTGGCGAAAATTGTTGCCGAGGAAGGCGTAAGGGTAGTGACGACAGGTGCGGGCAATCCTGAGAAGTACATGAAGATGTGGAAGGAAGCAGGCGTGAAGGTAATTCCGGTAGTTGCTTCTGTTGCCCTTGCAAAGCGCATGGAGCGATGCGGCGCCGATGCGGTGGTTGCCGAAGGGTGTGAAGCAGGAGGGCACATCGGAGAGAATACGACGATGGTACTGGTGCCACAGATCGCGGATGCAGTGAAGATACCTGTGATCGCCGCCGGCGGTATCGCGGACGGAAGAGGAGTTGCGGCAGCATTTATGCTCGGCGCCAGAGGAGTACAGATGGGGACTCATTTCGTCGTGACGGAGGAATCTCAGGTTCACGAGAATTATAAAGACAGGATTATCGCCGCGAAAGATATCGATTCGCGAGTAACAGGAAGAAGCACAGGACATCCGGTTCGGGCTCTTCGCAATGATATGACGAAGAGATACATAGAATTGGAGAATAAAGGAGCAGGCTTTGAAGAATTGGAGCAGCTTACGCTGGGCGGGCTTCGCAGGGCTGTTGTAGACGGAGATGTGAAGAACGGAAGCGTGATGGCAGGGCAGATCGCCGGAATGGTGAAGGAAAA
>CANODD010000106.1 GCA_947564705.1 uncultured Dorea sp.
TTAGAATTAGAACTGTTGGAGTTCTTATTCTTTGAAGTTGTGTTAGATGCATTCTTGTTGCTTGAATTCTGGTTGGATGCATTCTGATTCGATGCATTCTTGTTGCTTGAATTCTGGTTAGATGCATTCTGGTTAGATGAGTTATAATTCTTAGCCATGTCAAATCCTCCTAAATCTATTTTGAATACTCCCCGGAAAACCATAGAAGTACTCTTTGGGTTACATGGCTATTATGCCCGTTCAATCATATTTTATGTATCATTTTTTAACTATTTAAAAATAATCGCCAATCCCATTACCGGATTATATTCATACAGTGTACTCAAGAAATCACTTGCCTGAATCATTTGGAATAAATCTTTCCCAATGTCGGTTGCGAACAGCAATGTAATTAGAAGATAGAGCGTCCACACAACGATCAGCGCGCCAACGACACCGATCACAGCGCCCGCCAGATGGTTGATCGCACCCACGCCCGGAAGATCCGCCACAATATCCAGAGCAAGCACAATCGCCCGGATAATGATTGTAACCAGCAGAAACGTACACAAAAATGCCACGATATGAATAATCAGCTTTGCCAGATAACTCCCTACATACTGCGCAAAAGTCTCCACTCCCAATTGTTTATAGATCTCTTTGTTGTTATTTTCCAACAGCAGACTCTTGAAGACTTCCGGAAGATCCGCATTTTTGATCGCCGCCATCTGCAAATCCCTTGGAATTTCTACTCCTTCAACAGTCTCTGCATCCACTTGACTCTTTTTTGATTTGAGCCCGTCCAGAACACTTCCTGATATACCGAATTTTGCGAGATCCTCTTTGCTTACATTTCCGCTCACGATATCTTCAATCGTGATACCATATTCGGAAAGCGTGTCTTCATCCACTCCCGCAGCTTTCAGCACCCGTCTGACATTCTCCTGCGTCATGCCGCTCCCGCTCTCCGCTCCCTCCGCAAACTGGGCAGCCGCGGCATCCGTAATCGTACTGCTCACCTGCTCCTTAATCACATCATCCAACGGAGTAAATTCTGTAATTGCTTTTGTAACATGCGGCGCCGCAAAAAATACGATTACATAAGTAACCAATGTCGCCAACAACGAAACCGCTATCTTAATCGCTCCTCTGTACGCTCCTACTATCACGCTTATCAAAAAAATAATAATAACAACAATCAACAACCAGTTCATATGTTCTCCTTATTTTACAAGCCGGATTTTCTCCATCCCGTTTGCACTCATCACTATGTATTTATTGACACCCGCTATAGGAAATATCTCCATAATATTATTGGTGGTCTCCCCTGCAAATTTCTGTATTCCGTTCCGCATAAATATACTGCATTTCTTACCGTCGTACAGAATCACTTGTCCGCCGCAGAGCTTCGCGTTGCTGTAATCACCCGTGAAATCCTGAGACATCACCATCTTTCCTCCGGTATTATATAACCGAAGCTCATATCCTTCTTTTCCCTCATTCCGAAGGATCAACCCTACATATCTTTCATTATGGAATACACTTTTGATTTCCTTATCAATCTTAATCTGATACGCTTCCTCCGGTGCCTCTTTGCCTTGATAAATCACAAGACAATTATCACCTACAGCAACAGAGGTTGAAAGATTCATGAAAAATCCTGCCGCCATGAGCGTATCTTTGTATTCCTTAAGGTTCACCTGATTATCCGTCTCTTTCTCTCCGCGCTCTCCAAAATTATAATAGCCGACCCTCGACACAAGCTTCCCTTCCTGGGTATACACATACAGCGTCTGCATAATCTGTCCGTCTTCCGATAAGGCAATATCCAACGGGCAGCCAATTCCCGCCAAAGACGTCTTATGTTCCACCAGAACATTCCCCGCCATATCATAACACAACACTTCCATCCTAGAACCGCTTTTCAATATTGCCCCGACAATCCCCTGCTCCGATACTGCAATCTTCTCAATCGGCATAGACGTCTGTATCTCGCCTTTCACCCCGTCCTTTTGGATAACCAGAATGTTGTTCCCGCCCTTATCCGCAAGAACGGCCGATTCTTTCCCTGCCTCAATAAAAGGATTCTTAATCTGATATGAATGATTCCAGCGTTCCTCTCCTTTTTGATTCAGATAAGAAACCCCGTCCCTGCTGTACTTCAAAACTCCTCCCGCGAATTCCTCGTAACTATTATTCGACGCGCCTTTATTCTTATAAACTTCCGTCACCCGCACCCGGCTGTATGTCTGCAAACTGACAAGAAGATAGATACCTGCCACTGCCGCAGCCAGCGCCACAAGCGCGACGGTTATACGCCGCTTCGCCGGTCTCTTCGGTCCTGAACGCTTTTTGAACTGCATATCGTCTTCACTATTCAATTCATCCAATATCTCTCTTACAATCTTATCTGTCGGATCTTCCTGTTCTCTTACAACATGAAGATCCTTTCTTCTCCGATATTTCATCCGTCTCTTCGTCATCGCTGCTCTTTCGTCATATTTTTCTACTATTGTACCATACTTTTCTTTATGGTAATAGTAATTTTTCTCCTATATAAATGAAGTTTCCGTCGGACAAGCCATTCATCTTGCAAATTGCCTTCACATGACTCGTATCTCCATATATTTTTATACTGATACTATCCAGAGTATCTCCTTTCTGTACAATATAATACTCCTCTTCTCCCAACTGTTCCTGAACCGTAGAGACTTCCGGAACCGTCCCGCCCGAATCTCCTTCTCCTGCCTCCTGAGTTCCCATGTCGTCGCCTACTTCAATCATCGCCTCACTCTCACTAACGCTCTCTGTCTGACTCTTGGTCTTATTTACCGACTGCGAGAGTGTCTCCAAAGAATCCTGAACAGCTTCCATTTTGTCAAAATTATTAACGGTTGAGATACCAATTGCCATTACCACTACCACAAGTAACGCGCTTGTCACATACACAAGCCTGGAATTCTGATGATCCTTTTCTTCCATTCTCGTTCTTACGGTACTACGAAAATCCTTTGCAGCTCGATCCTCAACCATTTCACAGGGTGTAACGCCATTCTTTTTACGTGTACTGATCATATAATTCTGCATAGAAGGATTCTTTTCATAATAAATATAGTGGCCGCCCATCTTCATCAAGTCTCCATATTTATAAGAATAAAAATCCTCCTCTTTATCCATAGCGTTTTTCCAGATAAATATTGTATGCTCCCGCGGAAACTTAAGGGTATGTATCCGGATAACCTCCTTGAGCCGTCCCATAGGTTGTCCGTTTTCGATCAGACACCATCCTATCATCTCAGCAGAACCAAAGAAACGTTTCCGCTCTTCGTCTATTTCATTAAAAGTTTCTTCCTTTATGACAATCTCCGTACCTTCTATCTCTATTGATTTTATCTGCATCGCCCCGAAGATACAAACTACATCTTGTCCTTCCAAAGTCAGTATCTCTCCGACGAGCGCTACTCCGATCACCGTTTCAGCCGCCTGCTCTCTCAACTGATTCAGGTAGATATCCACATAATCTTCTATGTATATCTTGGGTTCATCACTTACGTTCCCTATCTGTCTTACATTCTTCGGAAATTGTCTTTCCATATACACTCACCTCATTTTGTATATTTTTGATAATGATAGCATATGATTTCCGCATATTTTATCAATTGATGAAGCTTGTCCCTGGAAATTTACGGCACATTACTGCGGGTTTCGACGGGTTGTTTCACATAGATTACAATCCCTTGTCCGGAAAGGTCACAAAGGGGACGGTTGATTGCGTTTGAGGGACGGAAACGGATTTACAACCGTATAGATAGAAACTTTTCCACAAGCCAAAAACTCCGTTACAAGCTGCGGAGTTTTAACCAAAATACGAATAAGCAGATGCGGCGTAAGATCAGCCAGAGATTTCTTGCCGGGTCTTACGCCGCATGTCTTTTTAATTATATTTTTACCTGTATGGTTCTTTCCCTGTACAGGTCAGGGATTTGTAATATTTCTTTGTCTACAGGAAAGCTTTTACTTTCTCGTAGATGCTGTCTGCATCCAGGCCGTACTTTTTGATCAGTTGTACGGCAGGTCCGGACTCGCCGAAGACGTCGTTGACGCCGATCTTAAGAACCTTTGCGGGAGCTTTCTGCGCAACAACGTCGCAGACCGCGCTTCCAAGCCCGCCTATAACCGAATGCTCTTCTACCGTGACGATCTTGCCGGTTTTCTCGGCCGCTTTGATCACTGCCTCTTCATCCAGAGGTTTGATCGTATGGATATTGATCACTTCCGCCTGGATACCGTCGGCCGCCAGTTTCTCGGCCGCCGCCAGAGACTCTGATACCGGAAGTCCGGAAGCGATGATCGTTACGTCCGTACCTTCTCTCAGGGTGATGGCTTTTCCAAGCTCGAACTTATAATCTTCATTATCATTGATCACCGGAACCGCAAGTCTTCCAAAGCGAAGATATACCGGCCCTACATGCTCGTAAGCCGCTTTCACAGCCGCTTTTGCTTCCACATCGTCGGAAGGATTGATTACAACCATTCCCGGAATCGTCCTCATCAGGGCAATATCTTCATTACACTGATGTGTCGCGCCGTCTTCTCCTACGGATATACCGGCATGTGTTGCGCCGATCTTAACGTTCAGTTTGGGATATCCGATGGAATTACGCACCTGCTCGAACGCGCGTCCTGCCGCAAACATGGCAAAGGAGCTTGCGAAAGGAACCTTCCCTGTCGTAGCGATACCTGCCGCGACGCCCATCATATTGCATTCCGCGATTCCACAGTCGATATGACGCTCCGGGAACGCTTTCTTGAATACCCCGGTCTTCGTTGCAGCCGCCAGGTCGGCGTCCAGTACAACGACATCTTTATGCTCTTTTCCTAATTCGGCCAAAGCATTGCCGTAACTCTCTCTTGTTGCGATCTTCTTTACATCTGACATAATGCTTCACCTACTTTCTCTAAATCTGCCATTGCAACCGCATACTGCTCGTCATTCGGGGCGGCTCCGTGCCAGGACGCCTGATTCTCCATAAAGGATACGTCTTTTCCCTTGATCGTCTTCGCGATAATTGCCGTCGGCTGTCCCTTCGTCTCTCTCGCCTCTTTGAACGCCGCGTCAATCTCGTCAAAATCATTTCCGTTAATATTAATTACATGGAAATTGAATGACTCAAACTTCTTATCGATCGGATATGGTGAATTAACCTCTGTAATCGGTCCGTCAATCTGAAGATTATTATTATCGACAATCACAACCAGGTTGTCCAGTTTCCTGTGGGCCGCAAGCATAGAAGCCTCCCATACCTGTCCTTCCTGAATCTCGCCGTCTCCAAGCAGGGTGTATACTCTGTAGTCGTCTCCGAATATCTTTGCGGAGACTGCCATACCTACCGCCGCGGAGATTCCCTGTCCGAGCGAACCGCTGGACATATCCACGCCCGGAATATGCTTCATATCCGGATGTCCCTGCAGATAAGCTCCCACCTTACGCAAGGTAGTAAGGTCTTCTACCGGAAAGAATCCTCTGTGCGCCAATGTAGAATAATATCCCGGCGCCGTGTGTCCCTTAGACAATACAAAACGGTCGCGGTCAGCTTTCTTCGGATCTGCCGGATCTATATTCATCTCTTCAAAGAACAGATAGGTATAGATATCTGCTGCGGATAAAGATCCGCCCGGATGCCCGGACTTGGCACTGTGTACTGCCGTGACAATGCCTTTGCGAATCTCATTCGCCGTTTTCATTAACTCTAATTTGTTCATGTCAAACCTCCTAATATGAATCAGATGTTACTCTCCGAATACCGCTTTATAATCTGCCTGGAACTTTGCAATTCCCGCGTCTGTCAAAGGATGCTTTGTCATCTGCTCTATAACGGAATAAGGAACCGTCGCGATATCTGCGCCTGCCAGAGCGCAGTCCGTTACGTGCATCGTGTGACGTACGCTTGCAGCGATGATCTCCGTCTTAATTCCCGCAATCTTAAAGATCTGTGCAATCTCTGCGATCAGATCAGTACCCCTTACCGAAATATCGTCCAGACGTCCCAGGAACGGAGACACGTATGTCGCACCTGCCCTTGCCGCGAGAAGCGCCTGGTTTGCAGTAAAGATCAAGGTCACATTCGTTTTGATCCCTTCTGCCGAGAGCTGCTTGCACGCTTTCAGCCCCTCTACCGTCATCGGGATCTTAACTACCATGTTCGGATGAATCTTTGCGATTTCCTTGCCTTCGGCAATCATACCTTCGGCGTCTACCGTAGTCGCTTTTACTTCTCCGCTGATCGGTCCGTCCACGATAGATGCGATCTCTGCGATTACTTCCTCAAATACCCGTCCTTCCTTCGCGATCAGGGACGGATTCGTCGTTACCCCGCAGATAACTCCCATGTCATTCGCTTTCTTAATGTCCTCAACCTTCGCTGTGTCGATAAAAAATTTCATGTTTCTTCCTCCTTCTTACTTTTCACTTGTCACTGTTTATCGGCTGATTTCATTATAACTGATACGAATCCTCCCGGTCAATAGCGCCCGATTTTATTAGTAATTGTTTTTATTAATAAAGTTATTTTATTAATAAAAACATTCTCTGTTATATCGTTTTAATCCCTGATATTCACATATCACAGTTTATACTTATTAATAATAATATTCAGAAATATATTAATTTTATTTTTTCTTTCCTCGTCTCGCCCCTACTCTTGCATAACCTGTCGTCCCCCTTACAATCAACTGGGGCTCATATTCCACGTGGTAGGTACTGATCGGTTCTATCCCGGAATACGAGGACTGCCGGGAGGCTATTTTCTTCATAATGATGTCGCAGGCATCCCGCCCCTTAAATATAACAAAATGCTCTATTGTCGTCAGCTCCACCTTATGCATACGTGCAAACAGAGTATTATCACATCCCATCACAGACATATCAGCCGGCACTCTGATCTTGGCTTCATGCAGCGCGTCCAGAACCCCGAACGCGATCATATCATTCAGTCCTGCGATAGCGGTAATCCCCGTCTCTTCTCTCAGAAGTTCCCTGGTCAGGTCATAACCGATCTTATATTCCGAATCTATATGCGCAACGTCCAGATCAATCTCTTCTTTGGCGGCTTTAATGATAACCTGATTCTTAAATCCCGCTTTTTCAAACTCTTTCAGGAAACCCTCCACCCTCTTGGAGCGCTGTTTCTGACGCGCCGTCAAAGGCGGCGCGATGTAAGCCACCTTCCGGTGCCCAAGCTCCAGCAGGTGCTTTGCCATGATTCGGCCAAGTTTGGAGTTATCCAGCTCCACAGCATCTACATCCATCTTCTCATTCTGGTTATTAACGACCGCCACCGGTATCTTCTGCGCCAGTTCCTGCACAAGCTCCATGAAGCAATGACTCGGATTACACGTATAGATGATTCCCAGGGGACGCAGATCCCACATCATCTTTAGATACCGCTCTTCCATCTTCAGATCTCTCTGCGTGTTACATACGAACAACCCAAACCCCTGCTCTTTGGCGCGCAATTCAATCCCCTGGAGCAGCATGACATAATAAGGATTCGTCAGGTTCGAGCAGAATACCACCAGAAGCCTCTCCTTCTTCGCTCCCTTTCTGGTCTTCCTCTTAGGCGGCACATATCCCAGTTCCTTCGCCGACGCTTCTACCTTATCTATCGTTTCCTTTGAAAAAGAAACATTATACTTCTTATTCAATATCATAGAGACCGTAGACTGCGACACTCCCGCCGCCCTCGCAATATCTGTCGATGTAACCTTTCTCTTCATCGTTCTCCCTTTCCCGGCGGACTGTCTAAAAATCTATTCCCACAGCCCGCCGCCTCTTTCGGCTAGAGCTCCGTCCTCCCCTCCAGGGCGCGAAGGAGAGTCACCTCGTCAATGTATTCCAGATCGCCTCCCACAGGCACCCCGCTGGCAATCCTGCTGACCTTAATCCCCGCAGGTTTGATCAGCTTACTGATATACATGGCCGTCGTCTCCCCTTCCAGACTGGAATTCGTCGCTATGATCACTTCATTCACATCTCCCTCCAGCCGTCCGATTAACTCTTTAAGCCTGATATCCTCCGGACCGATCCCCAGCATCGGAGAGATCGCGCCGTGGAGAACATGATACACTCCGCTGTATTTTCCTGTCTTCTCATACGCAGCCAGGTCTCTGGTATTTTCCACCACCATAATCGTCTTATGGTCTCTCTTGCTGTTACTGCAGATCGGGCACACTTCCTGATCTGTCAGTGTACAGCATTCTTTACAATATCTGACATTCCTCTTCGCTTCAACAATAGTCGAAGCCAACCGGTCCACATCTTCCAGCGGCATATGTATCAAATGAAAAGCCAGCCTTGCCGCTGACTTTGATCCTATGCCTGGAAGGCATGACAATTCTTCAATTAACCTGCTGATCTGGTTACTATAGTAATCCATCTGTCTCTTACGCTCCTGTGTCAGAATAATCCCGGCATCTGGCCGCCCATACCGCCGGTAAACTTAGACATCGCTGATGCAGATGCTTCGTCCGCCTTATCCATCGCCTCGTTCACCGCAGCCACGATCAGATCCTCTAACATCTCGACATCCTCAGGGTCCACCACTTCTTCGTCCAGACTGACTTTCAGAAGCTTCTTTGCCCCGGAGACAACCGCCTCGACTGCGCCGCCGCCTGCCGTCGCGCTGAATTCCTTCGTCTCCATCTCCTTCGCCTGCTC
>CANODD010000107.1 GCA_947564705.1 uncultured Dorea sp.
GTCCGGCGCCATAAGCTGTCTGAGCGATTATATGGAAGAGAAGCTAAAAGAACCCCCGCAGCAGGTGTCGGAAGAATTCAGGGTTCTCGGTAATCAGGTGAAGCAGGTACTTAACGGACTTGTAGCGAACGGACAGTGGGGCGAAGCATACGGGGTTGCGGAACAGCTCCTGACGCTCTTGCCGGGAGATCTGGAAGTCCTGAAGATGAAGCAGGAAATTATGCGGCATATGTCATAATTCGTTTGGCGATTATATAAAAAAACTCCTCACAGTTTATTGTGAGGAGTTTTTTTGTATAATCTTATGTGCTTTAAAGTCTTATGTGCTTTAAAATCCTTTGTGCTTTAAAATCTTATGTGCTTTAAAATCTTATGTGCTTTAAAATCCTTTGTGTTTTAAAATCTTTTGTACTATATATCTTTTGTGTTTCGAAGTTTTTGTCCTTCTTGTTTTTTATATGTAGATATCTTTAGTACTTCGCCATATCATCTACAAAGGAGCTGGTATGTGAAAAGCTCTTGGAGTGTGTCGGTGTGGGTTCATCCATCATCGGTGGTTCATATGTATTGTCGGATGACGGAGAGGAAGGTTCGTATGAATCATAAGAGGTATCATATGATCCGTAGGAATCGGAGGCCGAACTTCTTGAAACATTGTTGGCTGCCGGCGCTGCGCTCATACCCTTTAAACGGAACCGTCCTACTAAGCTCTTAAGCAGGCTGGACTGGCTGAAGAGCTCTTCGCTTGCGGCAGCGCTTTCTTCTGCCGTAGCGGAATTAGTCTGGATGACAGAAGAGATCTGGTCGATTCCCAATGTAACCTGGGAAAGTCCTTCTGCCTGAATATTGGTCGCATCCGTGATCGTGGACATATTCGTCATGATCTGCTGGGTACCCGAAACCACCTTTTCAAGAGACTCCTGAGTCTCGGCGGCGATCTGATTTCCTTCGGATACGGCATTCAGAGAATTGCTGATCAATACGGTAGTATCCTTGGCTGCTTCCGCACTCTTGGATGCGAGGCTTCTTACTTCGTCTGCAACAACTGCAAATCCCTTTCCGGCTTCGCCGGCACGCGCGGCTTCAACTGCGGCATTCAGGGCAAGGATGTTGGTCTGGAACGCAATGTCTTCAATCGTCTTGATAATCTTCTCGATCTGGCTTGAACATTCATTAATCTTAGTCATAGCAGACATCATAGAGGACATCTTTATATTGCTGTTATTAATCTCGTCTCCGGTCATGGTGACCAAATCATTGACAGCGCGTGATTTCTCGGCTGTCTGATTAACCTGGGTGGACAGATCGCTAAGCGTAGCAACCAGCTCTTCTACGGAGCTTGCCTGTTCGGTAGCGCCCTGGCTCAGCGCCTGCGCGCCGCTTGATACCTGCTCGGAGCCATCGGCAACCTGTTCGGACGCCTGATGAATCTGGCTCAGCGCGTCGTTCAGAGATTGAATGATCTTGGCGCCGGAATGCTTGATGGATTCAAAGTCGCCGAGATAATCCATATCCATCTCAACGCTTAAGTCTCCTTCTGCCAGGGAATCCATCCGGCTGCAAATATGTGCGATATATTCGGACAATGTTTTCAGTACAAAACGAAGATCGTCTGCCAGGTTTCCTAATTCATCCTTCGACTCATAAACAACCTCTGCATGCATGTTGCCCTGTGCCATTTCCTTCATAGCATCTTCCAGCTCGATGATCGGATGAGTAATATCCCGAATCACCTTAATAGATAAAAGAATCGTGAATATGATACAGAATCCTGAAAGTGCTAATAAAATAATGGTAGAAATCTTTTTTATCTTCAAGCCGGACTCATAATAGGAATCAGCCTGTTCGGCAGCGGCTTCAATTAAATCGGTGGTAACCGTCGCAAAATTCGATCCGGCTTCGGCGTATTCCCCATTCAGTATAGCAATAGCGCCTTCTTCATCTCCGGCGTCCAGGCAGGCCATAGCGTCTTCTCTGGCGGCTAACAGTCTGTCCACGGCGTCATGTGTCGCCTGTAACAGGGTAGGATCTCCCTCATAAGATTTTTCAAACTCTGCAAGGGCGTCGGTCATCGTAGCGGCAGCCTGATCAATCTCAGTAAGAAGAGACTGCTTTGTAGCGTCGTCCTTCGCCAAAGCGAAACGGAACATACTCAGCTGAATCTTACGTGTCGACGACTGCGCCTGTAAGGCGGACGTTACCATTGGATAAGGAGTCTGATAGAAATCTTCCAATCCCCCGAATACATTGTTAAGCGATATTGTAGAGGCTATAATCGCAATAACAAAGAAAAAAATCGTAATAGTGAATGAGAAGAAAAGCTTGCTTCTCACTTTTAGGTTTTTTAACACACTTCATTCCTCCTATTTAGTAATAATAAAATCGTATAATTTGTATTCTATTTTATAACTAAATTACAAGATTGTAAATATCTGATTCAAGAGAAAATGTCATATTTTAAGGAAATTTTGTTAGAATCTGCCTGTCGTTCCAAAAAGGAGGGGATTTTTCGCATATAAGCCGGCGGAATAGATGAATGGGCAGGCAAATAACTTGTCACACAGGGAACATTGTGATATATTATATATGGAGAACATGTTTGTTTATAACTGTAAAAATAATCATATTAAAACTTTTCAAAATTATAGAAAAGTGGTATAAATATAATGTAGCTCGTTATATGTATAGTATTAACCATCAAGAGTCTTAAGATTGAGAAGGGAGCAGTCCGAAGCTTATGGGGATGAATTATAAGATATATGAAAATTGGTACAAGTATATGAGTAATGTGCTGAATCAGATACAGGATTTCTCGAAAACATATGGGCAGTCATCGGTGTCTACGGTTCAGCAGCCGGCGGATACATTCCATGATACCTTGATGAAGATCAGCGCGCTTCGCGGGCTGGGAAGCGAAGAGGAGCAGGTTGAGGCTCAGACGGAGAGTGTTTGGCAGGACGGCAGCGAGTCTCAGAGTATGGATGCTATCTTTGCGGAAGCGGCCAGGCAGTATGGAGTACCGCTGAATCTGTTGAAAGCGATGGGCAAAGCAGAATCCGGATTCAATGCGAACGCAGTGTCTCCGGCAGGGGCACAGGGCGTCATGCAGCTGATGCCGGCGACGGCGAAGTCCTTAGGAGTGGAGGATCCCTTTGACGCCAGGAGTAATATTATGGGAGGCGCAAAGTATATTGCCCAGAAACTTCAGCAATATAACGGAGACGTGGACCTTGCGCTGGCGGCTTATAACGCCGGAAGCGGCAATGTAGCAAAGTACGGAGGCGTTCCGCCTTTTGCCGAGACGAGGAATTACATAGCAAGAATCAAAGGATATATGAATTCCGACCTGACGATCGATAAGACGGTGGCGGTTAAGGCTTCGGGGACAGAGGAATCAATGTTTGGGAAAGGGGTGTCGGAGGACGGCGGCACATATCGTTTATCCCAGACAGACGCGCAATATTTTGTAGATATGATGCGGATTCAGATGTTGTGCGGGGCAAGCTCCCTTGGGTGGTCCTCCGGCAGTTCGGATGAACAGAGTTCTTTCTTATTGTAAAGGGGATAAAGATGAGCTGCGGAAGGGTTCACAGGGAAGCTTCGGCAGAGGGCATGGTAAGATTTTACGCTTTTGGAAATTGATAAAATCTTTAGAAAACTATGGACTTTTCGCATCTTACGGGATATAATAATCAAAATGGTTTATTGTCGAAATTTAAAATAACTTGTATTAAGGAAGGTATAGTTTATGTTATTTGGTAATACAATTCCTATGGCGCAGAAGTCATTGGATTTTCTATGGAAACAAAAGGAAGTATTGGACATGAATATAGCCAATGTAAATACGCCGGGATACAAGAGAAAGACGGTCACTTTTGAAGATGAGTACCGCAGGAAGCTCTTGGCGGCCAGCCAGACGAAGAATACGTCCAAGATCCGGCAGGCGATTAACGAGGCGGACTGTCTTGTGTATAGCAGGGATGATTCGGGCAGGGTGGATGAGAACAATGTGAACGCGGACGTTGAGAATACGAGGATCGCGAGAACCACACTGCATTATCAGTATCTGCTTCAGTCGGTCAGCAATGATATCAAGAGATATCAAAGTGTAGTGAAAGCTCAGTAAATAAACAGAAAGGGAGATTAAATATGGAAGAGTTGTTCATAACTCCATTACAACCATGGAGCCTGGGGGAGATATCAGGCTCGGAGAAGGTGGTAAAAGGGGAAGAGGGAATAGCCGCATTCAAATCGGTTTTTGAAGAGGCGATCAATGATGTAAGGAAGACGGAGGATACCCTGGCGAAGAACCAATATCTTCTGGCAACGGGACAGATCGAGGATCCGCATACAGTTTCAATTGCGTCGGCGGAGGCGCAGCTGGCGTCAGATGTGCTGGTTTCCCTGCGGAATAAAGCGCTGGAATCATATAATGAGATTATGCGTATCAATCTATAGTCTGCTGATGCGGCTATAGATTGACACTTTTTGCTGTAAAATAACATGATAGAATGTAAAAAGTGCTCTTTGTGCGGCAAAGCGCTTGGTTTATGCTGTGAGATATTACGGCACATAAAATTCAGTAAAGTGGGTTTGGATAACAATGAAAGAAAAGTTAGGGCAGTTTAAAGAATTTGCGGGTAATTTGAGCAGCAAGGCAAAGAAGCTGATTATTGCCGGCGCAGTGATTCTGATTATCGCTGCGGTTGCTATTGCAGTGGTTTTGAATAATCGTCCTTATGCGGAGCTATTCTCGGGGCTGGGTCAGGAAGAGGCGCAGCAGATCGTGCAGAAACTGCAGGAGGATGAGATTGATTATAAATTTGACGGGAACTCGACGATTCTGGTGAAGGAAGACGTGGTGGATCAGACGAAAGCGACGCTTGTCCAGGAGGGTTACCCGAAGAGCGGTTTTACATACGATACGTTTAAAGACAATGCGAGCATGTTGACGACGGACTCGGATAAGAAGACGTATAAGCTCTATGAGCTGCAGGACCGGATCGGTTCTACCATTCGTCTTTTCGACGGGGTGAAGGATGCGAAGGTAACGATTGCTCTTGGGGAAGAGAGCAGATACGCATTGAATGATGAAGAAGAGAAATCCAGCGCGTCGGCAGTCGTAACTATGAGTGACAGCGGTTCTCCTACGGCGGAGCAGGCTGTTGCGATACAGAGACTTATCGCTAAGAGTATACCGGGAATGGAGTTAGAAGACGTCGCGGTATTCGACGGTAATGGCAACGACGTCTCTGTCGAGGGTAATAACACGAGTTCTTCGTCGAACACATCGGCTACGGAAGAGCTTGCCCGGATGGCGGAGAATCAGATCTCCGGCAATGTTATGAAGGTACTGGGACCGATCTATGGAACGGATAACGTCAGAGTTTCCGCCCGGGCGAAGGTGAATCTGGAGAAGCTGATCCGTGAAGAGACGACTTATTCGACGCCGGATAAGATAGATGAAGAAGACAAGACGGGAATCGTCAGCCACGAAGAGATATTCGAAGAGAGGTCGAATACAGGCGACGGAGCCGGCGGCGTGGCGGGTACAGAGACGAACGCCGACACTGCGGAATACAATACAGAGGGCGAAGGCGACGGCAGCAGCGCGTACAGCGAGAGCCAGACGCGGGACTATCTGGTAAACGAGCTGAAAGAACAGGGACAGATTGATCCTGGAGCAATCGAGGATGTCACCGTTGCAGTGGCAATCAACGGCAACGGTTACGGAAGCCTCCGTGAGAACCAGATCCGTTCCCTGGTAGGTAATGCGGCGGGTATCGCGCCGGATATTCAGGAAGAGAAGATCACGATCGTAAGCGCGCCGTTTGACGGTGTGGGAGACGACGATGATTCAGAAGAAGCGACTTCCGGCAGGATTCTTGAGAGTATACCGTTATGGGCGCTTATCGCCGGTATAGCGTTAATTCTGGTTCTGATAGCGATTGTCGTTATACTGATACTCAGAAGACGCAGACAGCAGGAAGAGGAAGAAGAACTGGAAGAACTGGTTGAAGAGACGGATGATGAGGTTCCGGCTATTCTTGATCTGAACGAAGAGATCCAGGAGATCCAGAATGACCGCGGTATGGAACTTAAGCGGAATGTCCGTGAGTTTGCGGAACAGAACGCTGAACTCTCCGCACAGTTATTGAAGAACTGGTTGAATGGAGGTGCTGGAGATGGAGGAGAGTAAACTTACTCCCGAACAAAAGGCGGCTGCAGTAGTTATCTCGCTTGGAGCGGATAAGGCGTCGAAGATCTATAAGCATCTGAGCGAAAGTGATATTGAAAAATTAACAATTGAAGTGGCGAAGCTTGGACATATCAGTCCTGAAGAGATGGAGCTGGTGTTGGACGAATTCTATAAAGTCTGTCTGACCCAGAAGGTGGTCACGGACGGAGGTATGGAGTATGCCAGGGCGGTACTTGAGAAAGCGTTCGGCGAGTCTACTGCGCAGACGCTTCTTGACAGGCTGTCCAAATCCTTGAAGATACGTCCTTTCGAGTTTATGCGCAAGAGCAATGTAAAGAACCTGATCTCTTTCCTGCAGCATGAGAGGCCGCAGACGATCGCGTTGGTTCTGTCCTATGCGGATTCGGATCAGGCGTCTATGGTAATCAGTGAATTGCCGAAGGAGAAGCGGATCAAGGTTGTAGAGGCGATCGCCAGGATGGAGAGCGCGTCTCCGGAAGCGATCAAGATCGTGGAGGACTCGCTTCGGAAGCGTTTCGAAGGGATGGTTACGGCGGACGTTACGGCGGTGGGCGGCATCGACTACATCGCGGACGTCATGAACCATATGGACAGGGCAAACGAGAAATACATATTCGACGAATTGGGCAAGACAGACGAAGAACTTGCCGAGACTATCCGCAAGAAGATGTTCGTATTCGAAGATATCGTATCGATGGACAACAGATCTATCCAGAGATTCATCCGGGAATGCGATGTCAAGGATATCGTATACGCACTCAAAGGTTCCGACGAGAAGATCAAAGAGCTTATCTTCTCCAATGTATCTTCACGTATGGCTGAGAGTATCCAGTCCGATCTGGAGATTACGGTTAACGTTCGTCTGCGTGACGTGGAAGAGGCGCAGCAGAGAATTGTCGGCGTAATCCGAAGACTGGAAGAAGCCGGAGAAGTGATTATTGTTAAGAGCGGAAAGGATGAAATCATTGCCTAGGATTGTGAAAGAACCAGACAGCGACCAGGATATCAGGCCATACGACTTCTTTGCCGGATTCAAGATCGTGGAGGAACCGCGGGAAGAGGATTCGGAAGAAGAGGAGGAGGAAGAAGAGGAGGAAGAGGAGACGATTTCTCCGGAAGAGCTTGAGAGAATGGTAGAAGAGGCGGAGGAGAAAGCGAAGAAGATCGTCTCCGACGCCCGCAGGCAGGCAGAGATTCTGCGAGAGAAGGGGTATCGGGAAGGCCGGGAAGAAGGAAACCGGGACGGCGCCCGTGAAGCATACGAAGAGCAAAGAAGGATTCTTGACGGGGAAGTACAGGAGCTTCAGAGAAATATTGCGGAGGTTATCCAGGGCGTTTCCCGTGAGAAGGAGAAGCTTCTCGAGCAGTACATAGACGATTTGAAGCGGATATCCCTTGCGATTGCGGAGAAGATCATCCAGACCAGCCTGCAGTCCAGCGGCGATATCGTGAAACGAATGATACTTGCCGCGACGGATAAGATTACGAAGAAGAGATGGGCGAAGATCTATATTACGAAATGTAATACCAGCGTATCTATGGAAGTAGACGCGGAATTCATGGAAGCCCTCGCGCATCTGTCAGACAGTATTAAGATTATTACCATGGATAATGGAGAAGAAGGGACCTGCATCATAGAACTTCCGGACGAGATCATTGATGCGAGCGTCGGTACACAATTAGAGAATATCAAAGACATATTGAATAATGTAAGAGCATAAATGTAAGAACGTAAATGAGGTGGGGAGAAGGCATGTTTGCAAAATTGCCGGAACTGATACAGAAGGCGGAGACGATCAGCCATATAGGAAAGATAGAGAATGTAATCGGCATGGCGATGGAGTCTTCCGGCAATCATGCCAGTATCGGCGATATTGCCATGATCTATAATGAAGAGAAACACCGGCAGATTCCGGTGGAAGTCGTTGGTTTTCGGGATGACAAGATGCAGTTGATGGCATATGAGAACTTAAACGGCGTTTCGGCAGGCAGCTTCGTGAGGAATACCCGAAAACGTCTGAAGATTCCTGTGGGTGAATTCCTGAGAGGGAGAATCATCGACGCTACGGGAAATCCTATGGATGATCTTGGGCCGCTGCCGTCTTCCCGGTATTATTATGTCGAAAATACTTACATTAATCCTTTGACACGTCCGCCCATTACAGATCCCTTGGAGTTCGGCGTGAAGGCTATCGACGGTTTGAATACGGTGGGCAAAGGCCAGCGTATCGGTATCTTCGCGGGAAGCGGCGTGGGGAAGAGTACATTGCTTGGAATGATCGCGCGCAACGTGAAAGCTGATATCAATGTGATTGCGTTGGTGGGCGAGCGAGGCCGTGAGGTTCGTGAGTTTATAGAGAAGGATCTCGGTCCCGAAGGAATGGAGAGAAGTATTCTGGTTGTCGCCACGTCCGACCAGCCGGCGATGCTGCGTATGAAGTGTCCGCTGGTAGCGACGA
>CANODD010000108.1 GCA_947564705.1 uncultured Dorea sp.
GAAGTTTCTTTGATGCTTTCAAATGCAGGGCAGCATAGGGAGTCCCGTATGTTCCGTGGAATGAATTCTTTGCTTCTTGGCGCTATATTCCCCAGCGGAAGGCGTGCGATCCATTCATCTAACCGGTCGAAGTAAGAATCTTCTTGAAGCAGCACTTTTTCGGAGTGCAGGATACGGAGGGCGCACCGGTCAAAAAGACGGAGGGCCTCCAGAGCCTCTTTTTCTTCACCGTTCGCTGCGTATACTGCCGCTGCCTGGTAATGGAACTGTGCCGCAAGATTAGGGTGGAGTTGTTCTAACTGATATTGTTCCATTATAGTTCTTATCCGGCATATGGTTATCCTGCATCTTTCGAGATCCTCTATGTGCAGAGCCAGGGACATCATAGCGTCTGACATCAGGTTGAGCAGGTCTATGTATTCCCTGATCTGTATATGGCTTTTGGCCTTTTCATACTCTCCGGCCATCTGGTAAGCCTTAACCAGTACCAGACCCTTCTGTCCGGAGAGACGGATGGGATCTTCAGTCGGTTCCAGTATGCCGACGACCTCCTTTGCATTCCCAAGACAGAGGGATATGTTGGCTTTCAGTATCAAAGCGTCGCTGCAGATATTTACATCGCTGCAGTTATCTATAATGTGGTCGCACCACAAGGCGGTTTCCTTGAGGAGCTGCATCTGAGCGTTTTCTGTTTCTGCCAGCATAAAATGGTTCAGGTACAGAACGCAAAGCTGCAGCAGGAAAGGGTAGCAGGAATAGTACCGATGAGCAAGAGAACATACTTTCTCCGTTGTTTCCTCAAAGGGGCGTTCTGCAAAATCCGCCGAAAGTTCCGTATAGAAACGGCGAATCTGTTCCCGGGTGAGCTGCGCTTCATATCCGATCAGCTCATCGAGGGTCATGTCAAAATATGCGGCAAGCTGAAGCAAAACCGGAAGATCCGGCGTACTCTGTGCATTCTCCCATTTGGATACGGACGCTTTGGTCACTCCGAGGAAATCTGCCAGCTCTTCTTGTGTAATTTTTCGTTCGTGCCGAAGTCTGATAATATTATTCGGTAATCTTAATTCATCCATGTTGTCGCTCTCCTTGTGTAATCTGTACTCCTGCAATCTCTTTGCGTCTTTTCTTCATTATAATAAAAAAAGGATACCCTATCAATCGAACCCTATGCGACTTTTCGGCAGAAAAGTCAACTGGCGGTAAACAAAAGCTTTCAAATAGTATATTGGCGTTCCATTATGTAATTAATAGTAAATTTTGGCGAAAAATTGACGGAACGATTGATATTTTCTTTTGTACTTGATATTATTATGATTATGGATAATCAAATCGGGTTAAAAGGAGGCCTATAAATGGAGAGTAAGTTGGTGTGGAAGGATGAGTATAATATAGGAGTAGATATACTTGACAAAGAGCATCAAAGACTTTTTAAGATTATTAACAAATTGCTGGTATTCAGTGACGAAGAAAAGAAAAGTCAGTGGGCGTGCCAGGAGGGGATCAAGTTTTTTAAAGACCATGCGATGAATCATTTTGACGAAGAAGAGAAATACATGGAGTCTGTTAATTACGAAGGGCTTCAGACACACAAGCGTATCCATCAGGTATTTCGGGAGGAAACTCTGCCTGCGCTTGAGAAGGAATTGGAGCAGATGGATTATTCTGCTAATTCGGTCGATCATTTCCTTGGAGTCTGTGCCGGATGGCTGGTCGGTCATACTTTGACGGAGGACCGTGCGATCGTGGATGGAAGCATTGACAGATGGAGTGGTCTTCTTCCGAAAGAGGAGCATGAAGCCATGAAGAAGGTGATTATTCAGCTTATCTATGACATGTTTCGTCTGGAGTCCCATGTGATCAGTGATATCTACGGCGGGGAGAAGTTCGGTAAAGGGGTGTATTACCGTCTGATCTACGGTAAGGAAGAGCTGGAGGAAAAATGTGAGATTTTCCTGGTTTTTGAAGACAGGCTGCTGATCAATACGGTAGGAAAGATTATGGGGGTTAAGACGGATAAGCTTGATACTATGCTGCTCAATGCCACGAGATATATGGCGCGTCAGTTTGTGGGCCGGATCATGGAGCATTTGCCTGAGATGGACGGCTACGAACTGAAGGAGGAGAATCTTCTTACATATGAACAGTTTAAGAAGGTATTTGAGAAAGAAAAGCTTCAGGTCAGCCTGCTGATCGATACGGGAGGAGGATATTTCGCATATAGTACGATCGCACCGCATCTGTTGGAGAAGGAGATCGCGGCGCCTATCGGGGCTGAGAACGCGGTGGCGGAGATTGAGAAATATCTTATGGAGAAGAAGCAAGAACCTGCAAAGCCTAAGATTCTTTTGGTGGACGACTCTTTGACGATACGTCAGGGGATGAAGAATCTTCTGGAGGAGACATATGAAGTAATGCTGGCAAATTCAGGGGTGGCGGCGCTTAGGAGTATTATCCTGGATCGCCCGGATCTGGTGCTGCTGGATTATGAGATGCCGGTCTGCGACGGGAAGCAGGTACTGGAGATGATCCGATCGGAGGAAGCTTTTAAGGGAATACCGGTTATCTTTTTGACCGGGCGGACGGATCTGGATACTGTCAGAAAGCTGACGGCGATGAGGCCGGACGGATATCTGGCAAAATACTTAAAGCCGGGTGAGATTAAGAATAAGATTGACGAGTTCTTCGAGAAGATGAAGAATTCATAGAGATTCGTAAGTTGCTGAGAGACTGGAGAAAATGAAATATTTTCCCGGTCTCTTTTGTGCATTTGTAGATTGTAACTAATTGCTGAAAATGATGGAGTAATTTTAATAATAATGTTGAAATTTCCGATGAATTTAGGTAAAATAAAGACGGTGGCTTTTTGAAAATGCTGTTTCACTTGAAATAAGAATTTTGGCGGTTTCCTGGTGGGGGAGTATTTTGGAAAGAGAGGCGGCAGGAGATACCCCTGCGCTGATATATACCAGAAGGAGTGGTCAAAATGAAAAAGAGAATGAATCAATCTACATTGACATTAATTTTGAATGGGGCGTCTATTTTTGCACTATGTATCGTGGTCATTTTTTTGTTTTTTCAGGTTTGGGTAAGTCAGAAGCTTGACAGCGCTAATATGGATAGGTTTAATCTTACATACGCTGCAAATCGTTTTATGAATGCATCCTCTTTTCTGACGAACGAGGTGCGTGCATATGCGGCGACAGGGAATACGGAGTATTATGACGCTTATCAGGATGAACTGAATAACCAGAAGAACCGTGAAGGCGGTATAGCTACGCTGCAGGAGATTGGAATTACGGAAGAAGAACAGTTGATGATTGATCAGATGTCTGAGATTTCCGATTCATTGGTTCCCCTGGAGGAGGGAGCTATGAAAAAGGTGGAGTTAGGGCAGATAGACGAAGCCATTAATTTTGTGTATGGCGAAGAATACAGTACGGCGATTGCGAAGACTAATGCTTTAAAAGAGCAATTTTTGGAATCTATTGATCAAAGAAGTCTGGAAGAAGTGGAACGCCTTGGGAAGAATGCGAACAATTTGCTTCTAGCTATGGTGCTTGCGTTGTTTGCAGTCGGCGTACTGCAGGTGACGAATCTGTTGCTCACCAGAAAGCGTGTCCTTTCTCCGGTGATCGCAGTAAAAGATCAGATGGGGGAGATTGCTATCGGAAATCTTTCGGCAGATTTTGCTTTGGAATCGGATACGTCTGAGATTGGAAGATTGATAGAATCTATCCATGAGACGAAAGGAGAATTGAAAAAGATCATTCAGGATATAGATCATAAATTGGCTGAGATGGCGAAAGGGAATATGGACCTGTCGATCGGAAACGATTACCGCGGCGAATTCCAGCCGATCCAGAGAGCTATGAGACAGATCCTGGATGCATTCAATGAAGCGCTTTCACAGATCAACCAGACGGCAGAGAGAGTGACGATGGAATCTCAGCAGGTGGCGACCGGCGCGCAGATTCTTTCCAGAGGGACTGTAGATCAGGCTTCGGCTGTAGAAGAATTGACTGCAAGTATTCAGCAGTTATCGGAGCAGGTGGATAGTACGTCGTCCGATGCGGATCATGCCAGAACGAGTACAATAGACGCGGCGGCTCAGTTAGAGCTTTGCAATGCCAAGATGAACGAATTGACTGCTTCCATGGAGAACATTTCCAAGTCCTCTCATGAGATCGGAGGTATTATTAAGACGATCGAAGATATTTCTTTCCAGACCAATATCCTGGCACTTAATGCGGCTGTGGAGGCAGCCCGCGCCGGCGACAGGGGGAAAGGTTTTGCCGTAGTGGCGGATGAAGTACAGAGTCTGGCGAATAAGAGCGCTGCGTCTGCGAAGGATATTACGGAGTTGATTGAAGAATCCGTACGTCTGGTGGAGCAGGGAACGGCGTTAACGATAGATACGACGGAAGCGCTTGCAGTAGGGGTTACCGGTGCGCGTAATTCTACAGAATTGGTTGAGAGGATTGCGAATTCTGCTACACAGCAGGTAGAAGCTCTTCGTCAGCTTACACTGGGTATGGAACAGATTTCCAGCGTAGTACAGACCAATGCGACGACGGCAGAGAGATCGGCAACTTCTGCGGAGGAATTGCATGGGCAGGCACAGGAATTAAAGGTTTCGGTTCAGAGATTCCGGCTTCGGGGACACAGATAAATATAAGAAGACAAAAAGGTTGCTGCATTGAGTGATTTGAAGTGTCTCAATGCAGCAGCCTTTTTTGTAATGCGGCGAATCTTGCAGTGGCCATTACTGCTTATGTCCGTGAACAACGAGCCAAGTGGATATGTTTGTATGTACATTTGGAGACGGCTCTTTTGCATGTTTTTTAGGAGTATAAATAATACTATTGTAGGTTTTTATTTTTTTTGATATAGTGAACCTACGGAAATGAGTTTTCGGACAGTCAGACAAGAGAGGAAGGAAAAGAGATGAATAGTAAATTATACACAGTACCGATTCAGGCAGGATTATATCAGATTGACGATCCGTTTTGGTCTAAGAAGAGAGAGACCGTTCGTACACAGATGATTCCATACCAGTGGAAAGCTTTGAATGACCAGATAGAAGGGGCGGCTCCAAGTCATTGTATCAAGAATTTTAAAATTGCAGCGGGTTTAGAAGAGGGGAGATTTGAAGGACGTGTGTTTCAGGACAGCGATGTGGCCAAATGGCTGGAGGCAGTAGGATACTCTTTGTCCTGGCACAAGGATGAAGATCTGGAGCGTACGGCAGATGAAGTGATCGATATTATCGCGGCGGCTCAGCAGCCGGATGGATATCTGGATACATATTATATTATCAATGGTTTGGATAAGCGGTGGACGAACCTGATGAATAACCATGAGCTCTACTGTGCCGGGCATATGATCGAGGCGGGAATTGCTTATTATGAAGGAACCGGGAAACGGAAACTTCTGGATGTGGTTATCCGGCTTGCAGACTGTATAGACAGGACCTTCGGACCGGAAGAGGGAAAGCTGCATGCCTATCCGGGGCATGAGATTATCGAGATGGCGTTGGTGCGGCTCTATCATCAGACGAAAGAAAAGAAGTATCTGAAACTGGCGAAGTATTTTATCGATGAACGCGGTCAGGAACCGCTTTATTTTAAGCAAGAACGTGAAAAATACGGCAATACATATTACTGGGAGGACAGCTTGTTCCAGGAACAGTATTTTCAGGCGGGTAAGCCGGTGCGGGAGCAGACGGAAGCAGAAGGACATGCCGTCCGTGCGGTGTATCTCTATTCCGGAATGGCATCTGCAGCGAAGGAAACGGGTGATGAGTCCCTGTGGCAAGCATGTACCAGGCTATGGGATAATGTGGCGCGTAAACAGATGTATATCACCGGTGCAATCGGTTCATCAGATTACGGCGAGGCATTTACGTTCGATTATGATCTGCCGAATGATACTGCGTATGGCGAGACTTGCGCGTCGATCGGCATGATCTTCTGGGCAAGGCGGATGCTGGAGATGGAACCGAAGCGTGAGTATGCGGACGTGATGGAGAGAGCGCTTTTTAATACTTGTTTAAGCGGGATGTCGTTGGACGGCAGAAAATTCTTCTATGTGAATCCTCTTGAGGTCAATCCGGAAGCCTGCAGGAAAGATCAGTTGAAGAAGCATGTGGAATATGAGCGTCAGCCGTGGTTTGAATGTGCCTGTTGTCCGCCGAATCTGGCAAGATTAATTACATCCCTTGGAAGTTATGCGGTCACCGTCAATGAGAGGGCTATGTACCTGCATCTTTATGTCGGCGGCAGGGTGAAGAATCCGGTGAATGATATGGTTCTTCGGATAGAAAGCGGTTTGCCGTGGAACGGAGAGGTTTCTGTCACGGTGGAGGAGTGTCGGGGAGAATCCTATGATCTGGCTCTTCGGATGCCTGGATGGGCAGATCAGGCGAGTGTCCGGCTGAATGGGGAAGAAGAGCCGAAGTATGTTGAAGTAGACGGATATATCCATTTCCAGAGGGAATGGAGGCAGGGAGACGTTATAAAGCTCTCTTTTGGTATGCCGATACGGGTGAACCGGGCGAATCCGTCCGTGAAGGAGAATATCGGGAAGGTTTCTGTGTCCAGGGGACCGCTGGTTTACTGCCTTGAAGAGATCGACAACGGAAAGGGGCTGCACAGGCTTTCTCTTTGTATGGATCAGGAGATAGAAGTTCTCCCGGGAACGATAGCCGAAGGAGAGATAGATCTGAAAGGACAGGGCAGGAGACTTTCAGATGAAGGATGGAACGGCGCGCTTTATGCTGCGGATGTAGAAGAGGTCTATGAGGAGCAGACACTGATATTTGTTCCGTATTATATGTGGAATAACAGGGGAGTCGGCGAGATGACGGTCTGGGTCGGAAGGAAATAGGTATATTCTTGTTCTATCTTATTATAAAGAACATCTTTGATGATCTTTATAATAAGATAGAATTTTATTTTTTATCATAATGACCTGCTGCAGATCATCCTTGATATAGGGTGGATTCCCGGGATATTCGGAGTGTGGATCTTTGTAAAGAATCTTGTCTCTAAGAAATTGGACAGGACGGCGAAATCTATACTGTTCGTCATTATCATGCATAGTTTGTTTGATTTTGATCTGCAGTTCTTAAGCATATGATTCAGCTATTTTTTGGTTTTGGATTATGGGGACAACAGGGAGAATACCGGGCGGAAAAAGAAAAGGCAGAGGAGAGGCAGTAAAAAATAACCCTTATGATATCTATGAGTATGCGGATTATGTGAGCCTTTTAAGTCGTGCAGTTGAATATTACCATAATCATAATGATGATGAACAGACAGAATATTATATAGAAAGAATATTGGAGATTCCCGGCAGGCTGGAGGAAATGAAAGCACGAACCAGCGGACTGGGGTGGAAGATCAAAGAACGGCCGGAGTTGGAACTTCCGGATGAAATTGAGGAGTATATTCTTGAATTGCAGAGAAGACGTGAGTCATAAAAATGTGACTTGCGTCTTTTTCTGAGCAGCAGGAAAATGAATGTATTAGATTGCTGAAAACGCATTCCCATGATATGATAATAAATGCAATATGAACGATTATTTTAAAGTAAATAAGACTGAGGTGAAGAAATGGCAAGTAGTTACATGAAATTGTTGATTGATAAAGACATGGTGAAGAAAGATTTGCGCGCGATGACAGGGGTTATAAAAAAGAGGAACAGTAAGGAGGTACGGTAGCATGGATCATTCATATCCTTATAGCGCATCTTTGACCAGAGAGCCGTTCCTTTTTTACGAAATGCGTTCCACCGCAAAGCTGATGTCAGAAGGAATTTCTGATGAAGCGATTGTTAAAGAAATTGTGGAGCAGAATCTGTTCCAGTATCCAACAGAGAAATCTATCACACGCATGGCAAAGGCCTGTATCAAACGGCTTCATGCTTTGGAAGATGATTCTCTGGTTTCTGCGATTGCGTCACAGCCGACGGATGTGGCAAAGCAGATTTGCTTGTATGCGATGATGAGGCAGAGCCGACTGATCTGGGAGTTTATGCTGACGGTCATTGGTGAGAAGTACCGGTTAAGGGACACGTCTTTTGGTAAGATAGACTTGAATATATTTTTTATGCGTTTGCAGGAACAGAATGATACCGTAACTTCATGGAGCGATACCACTATAACAAAGTTAAAACAGATTATTGCCAGAGCGCTTGTCGAAACAGAATATCTTGATAACATTAAGGCAGATCATCTGAATCCGGTATGGCTGCATCCTGTTTTAGAGAATGCCATTAGAAGCAATGGCGATACGGCGGTATTACCAGCGTTTAATTGTTTTTCGTAGGAGGTGGCCGATGAGTGACAAGGTGAATTTCGGTGTGGCCGAAAGACAAGGGGAGCCCGCAGGGGCGGGGAAGCGCTCAGGGGCAGAAGGCGGCCTGGGCCGTATAAAAGAACGCTTGGACAAAGTTCGGGCATTGATTCAGGAGCCGGAATTTTTGGAAGGCAAAGGGCTAAGTAATGAGGTGAATATCAGAATTTTTTGCTATGAACCAGAGAATGAAATGATTGTGCGCCATTTTGTGAATCAGTTGGAAACCGATCAGTTCTTAGAATGTCATTTGAAAATTTGCAATTTATTTCAAACATTTCTTTCTATCTGCGATGA
>CANODD010000109.1 GCA_947564705.1 uncultured Dorea sp.
CCATTCATTGACGATTGGAGCGAGGCAGATTATAAAGTACTGATTTCCTGCCTTAAGAATACCGTTACAACAGGCGGTTTCGTGTATGCTGCCTTTTATGACGGCGCTTTGAAGGGATTTATATCGGTTGAGCCGGAATTATTCGGTAAAGATCAAAAATACCTGGATCTCTCCAGCATCCATGTTTCCGAAGATATGAGAGGCAAAGGGATCGGGACGGCTCTTTTCCTTGCCGCGAAAGAATGGGCTAAGACGCGCGGCGCCAGAAAATTATATATATCCGCTCATTCGGCGATAGAAACCCAGGCGTTTTATCGCAAAATGGGCTGTGTCGAAGCGGCAGTTTACAACCAGGCCCATGTGGAGGCCGAGCCGTATGACTGTCAATTAGAATGCCTTTTGTAATCGCCGTTCCTGTTACATATATCTGCAGTTTTCAATCGGGCAGGGAAGACTTTTCCCTACTCGCCGCGCCCCCCGTGCGCTGCCTTAGCGGCATACTTTTTCTGCACGGGGCTGCACATAAAAAATCCCTGCGCTTCTTACACAAAGCGCAGGGCGTTTCTGTTCTGATATGTCCGGTATTAGCTGAGTTCGATCTTCGCAGCCTCTTCCGGTTTGAATTCATTCTCCAGGTCATAGATATTATGTCCCGTGGATTCTCCTAATACTCTTCCCTCCAGAGAATAGCAGCGGATGAATCTCTTCACATCGATGCTTGACCAGTGTTCCACATCCCAGCTCATGTAGCCGTCTGCATCTGATTTCTTCTCCTTCAGATAGAGATCAACCTGCCTTCCGTCTCTCATGATCTCAATCAGGCCCTTCGTGCCGTTAACCTCTACCTCTTCTTTCTTGACTGAATCATACACTTTCATTTTATTCCCTCCTAATGTCTTATGTACCCTCGGAATCTTCTGATACCTGTTTTACAGAGAAGATACAAGGACGACTATCCTGATATTTCTTCCCCGGAAGATACAAGAACATGTCCAAGCGTATATTTTATATCCTAATTATACTATCCTGATTAGAAAATGTCCAGAAGCTATAAAACTCCCTGTCTATCCTATCCATCCCTCCTGAGAAACTCCATCCATTCCCGGATCTTCTTTTCCTGTCCATTTTCTCCCGGCTCATAGAATCTTGCGTCCCGGATCTCATCCGGCAGATATTGCTGCTTCACGTAATGATTCGGATAATCGTGGGCGTATCTGTACCCGACGCCGTGCCCCAGCTTCTGCGCCCCTTTATAATGCGCATCCTGCAGATGGGCCGGAACCGTTGTCTTTTGATTCTTCACACTCTCCAACGCATTGAAAACCGCATTGCACGCAGAATTACTCTTCGGCGCGGTCGCTACATACAGCACTGCCTGCGACAGAATAATCTGCGCCTCCGGCATTCCGATCCATTCTGCCGCCTGCGCCGCGGACACCGCAACCGTCAGCGCCATAGGGTCCGCATTCCCCACATCCTCCGAAGCGCAGATCATAATCCTCCTTGCGATGAACTTGATATCTTCCCCCGCATACAGCATTTTCGCCAGATAATAGACTGCCGCATCCGGATCAGACCCTCTCATACTTTTGATAAACGCAGAGATCGTATCATAATGATTATCTCCTGTCTTGTCGTACCGTACAACTCTCTTTTGAATACATTGGGACGCCACTTCCAACGTAATATGGATCTTCCCGTCGCCGCCGCGGTCCGTTGTCAGGATTCCAAGCTCCACCGCATTCAACGCGTTCCTGGCATCCCCTCCCGAGATATCTGCAAGGAACTCCAGGGCGTCTTCATCGATCACCGCCTGATAACTTCCCATCCCTTTTTCCGTATCATAGACCGCACGCCGCAGTACGGTCTTGATATCTTCTTTATCCAAAGGATACAGTTCAAATATACTGGAGCGCGAGATCAAAGCCCCGTTTACTTCAAAATACGGATTCTCCGTCGTCGCCCCTATCAGGATAACCGTACCGTCCTCGACAAACGGAAGAAGGTAATCCTGCTGTCCTTTGTTGAATCTGTGGATCTCATCCACAAACAGAATCGTCTTCTTCTGATACATCCCCAGAGTTTCCTTCGCCTGCTGTACGACCGCCTCCATATCTTTCTTTCCCGCTACCGTGGCGTTGATCTGGGTAAATTCCGCGCTGGTAGTATGGGCGATCACCTTCGCAAGCGTCGTCTTTCCTGTCCCCGGAGGTCCGTAAAATATGATCGAACTTAACTTGTCCGCCTTGATCGCGCGGTAAAGCAGTTTATCCTTTCCGATAATATGCTGCTGCCCGACCACCTCCTCTAAAGCAGTCGGTCTGAGTTTGGACGCAAGCGGCGCCTCTCTGTCCATATTCTTCTCTCTTGCGTATTCAAACAAATCCATGTCTTTACACCTCTTGCATTTAATCTCCGATTTTTCCTCGCTCCTCAAGGAAACCAGATTCAATCTACGATTATTCCCCGATCCCGGCAATCTCCCTGATTACCTCCCCGGCAATCAGAAGTCCCGCGGCAGGCGGAACAAAGGAGATACTTCCCGGAACCATCCGTCTGCCTGCCTTCTCCTGCGCTTCCCTTCCGGATACACGGACCGGCTTCTCTTTTGAATACAACACCTTCAGATGCTCTATCCCCCTCGCCCGCAGTTCTTTCCTCATCACCTTACACAGCGGACATACGCTCGTCTTACTGATATCTGTAATCTCAAAAAGCTCCGCATGCAGTTTATTGCCGGTACCCATGCAGCTAATCAGAGGAATCCCATATTCCCTTGCCTTTTCTGCCGCCGCAAGCTTTGCCGTTACCGTATCGACGGCATCGACGATGTAATCCGGCTTTTCCTGAAAGATCTCATCTATATTTTCCGGCAGTATAAAAAGCTCGTAAGTCACCACCTCTGTCTGAGGGCTGATATCCGCGATCTTCGTCTTCATAACTCTCGTCTTATACTGCCCGACCGTACTGTGCAGCGCGATCGACTGCCGGTTTATATTCGTAACCGCCACTTTATCGCTGTCTACCAGGATGAGTCTTCCTATACCGCTTCTCGCCAGCGCTTCTATACAATGCGAGCCCACTCCGCCGGCTCCCAGCACCATAACAGAAGCCTCTCTAAGCCGGCAAAGCCCTTCTTCTCCTATCAACAGTTCTGTCCTTGCGAATTCTTCAGCCATATTTCTCCTTCTAATCCATTATCATCTCATCCGCCGTCACGAATTCAAATCCTTTCTTTTTCAGAATATCTACGATCCGCAGCGCCGCGTCTACACTGGAATCATAACAATCATGCAATAGAATAATATCATTTTCCTCTGCTTTCGTCACTACTTTATTGACAATTTCATCTACATTCTTCGTCGTCCAATCAAGAGGATCAATACTCCACAGTACAGGCATCACATTCAGCTCTTTTTCCAGATCATCCTGCCACACCCCGAAAGGAGGACGCATATATTCCACGTGCTTTCCTGTAATCGAACAGATCACTTCATCTGTATCCATAAGTTCCTTCTTCGCTTCTTCATCGGATAACCGGGTAATCTCTACATGATTGTATGTATGGTTCCCGATCAGATGACCTTCCTCATCCAGGCGTTTCACCAGCTCCGGATTCTCTTTCGCATTCTTCCCGATCAGGAAAAAAGTCGCTTTGACGTCCCTCTTTTGCAGACCGTCCAGCAGTCTGCCCGTACATTGACTGCTCGGTCCGTCGTCAAATGTCAGCGCGATCTTCGGCGCGTCTTCTTCTATAGAAGAATTCACGCATTCCAGCGCCTCTTTTACATCCCCTGCCGCCCTCTTATCTCCATCCGCATCTTTCTTCTGATTCAGAGATATCCCTAAAAGATTCATCAGACAGACCACCAAAAACATAAAACACAACACACTAATCACATGAAGTTCCTTCTTTTTCATCATTCCACCTCTGATCTATCTTTTTTTCCACTGATTCGTGTAACCATAACAATATATGTATTTACACAAACTCATATGTAATACATTGCATTATAAATTTTATAATGATATAATGGCAAGAATAAAATGAAAGGAATGTGTGATTTTTATGTCAGAACCAAAGACAAAAGAAGTTTCCATACAGGAAAATAAGATGGGAATCATGCCGGTTCCCCGTTTACTAATTACGATGTCCTTACCCATGATGATCTCCATGCTGGTACAGGCTCTATATAATATCGTTGACAGTATGTTCGTAGCCAAACTGAGTGAAGACGCGCTGACCGCGGTATCCCTGGCATTTCCCATCCAGACGCTGATGATCGCCATCGCCTCCGGTACCGGAGGCGATGGCGATCATCAGCGTCTGGATGGGAAATGCCAGGGATACCGCGGTCAGCGCGTCTTCACTCAGTTTGGCTACGAACATACTGTCAACGATATTATATAGAGCCTGTACCAGCATGGAGATCATCATGGGTAAGGACATCGTAATTAGTAAACGGGGAACCGGCATGATTCCCATCTTATTTTCCTGTATGGAAACTTCTTTTGTCTTTGGTTCTGACATAAAAATCACACATTCCTTTCATTTTATTCTTGCCATTATATCATTATAAAATTTATAATGCAATGTATTACATATGAGTTTGTGTAAATACATATATTGTTATGGTTACACGAATCAGTGGAAAAAAAGATAGATCAGAGGTGGAATGATGAAAAAGAAGGAACTTCATGTGATTAGTGTGTTGTGTTTTATGTTTTTGGTGGTCTGTCTGATGAATCTTTTAGGGATATCTCTGAATCAGAAGAAAGATGCGGATGGAGATAAGAGGGCGGCAGGGGATGTAAAAGAGGCGCTGGAATGCGTGAATTCTTCTATAGAAGAAGACGCGCCGAAGATCGCGCTGACATTTGACGACGGACCGAGCAGTCAATGTACGGGCAGACTGCTGGACGGTCTGCAAAAGAGGGACGTCAAAGCGACTTTTTTCCTGATCGGGAAGAATGCGAAAGAGAATCCGGAGCTGGTGAAACGCCTGGATGAGGAAGGTCATCTGATCGGGAACCATACATACAATCATGTAGAGATTACCCGGTTATCCGATGAAGAAGCGAAGAAGGAACTTATGGATACAGATGAAGTGATCTGTTCGATTACAGGAAAGCACGTGGAATATATGCGTCCTCCTTTCGGGGTGTGGCAGGATGATCTGGAAAAAGAGCTGAATGTGATGCCTGTACTGTGGAGTATTGATCCTCTTGATTGGACGACGAAGAATGTAGATGAAATTGTCAATAAAGTAGTGACGAAAGCAGAGGAAAATGATATTATTCTATTGCATGATTGTTATGATTCCAGTGTAGACGCGGCGCTGCGGATCGTAGATATTCTGAAAAAGAAAGGATTTGAATTCGTGACGGCGGATGAGATGATAATGGATTAGAAGGAGAAATATGGCTGAAGAATTCGCAAGGACAGAACTGTTGATAGGAGAAGAAGGGCTTTGCCGGCTTAGAGAGGCTTCTGTTATGGTGCTGGGAGCCGGCGGAGTGGGCTCGCATTGTATAGAAGCGCTGGCGAGAAGCGGTATAGGAAGACTCATCCTGGTAGACAGCGATAAAGTGGCGGTTACGAATATAAACCGGCAGTCGATCGCGCTGCACAGTACGGTCGGGCAGTATAAGACGAGAGTTATGAAGACGAAGATCGCGGATATCAGCCCTCAGACAGAGGTGGTGACTTACGAGCTTTTTATACTGCCGGAAAATATAGATGAGATCTTTCAGGAAAAGCCGGATTACATCGTCGATGCCGTCGATACGGTAACGGCAAAGCTTGCGGCGGCAGAAAAGGCAAGGGAATATGGGATTCCTCTGATTAGCTGCATGGGTACCGGCAATAAACTGCATGCGGAGCTTTTTGAGATTACAGATATCAGTAAGACGAGCGTATGTCCGCTGTGTAAGGTGATGAGGAAAGAACTGCGGGCGAGGGGGATAGAGCATCTGAAGGTGTTGTATTCAAAAGAGAAGCCGGTCCGTGTATCCGGAAGGGAAGCGCAGGAGAAGGCAGGCAGACGGATGGTTCCGGGAAGTATCTCCTTTGTTCCGCCTGCCGCGGGACTTCTGATTGCCGGGGAGGTAATCAGGGAGATTGCCGGGATCGGGGAATAATCGTAGATTGAATCTGGTTTCCTTGAGGAGCGAGGAAAAATCGGAGATTAAATGCAAGAGGTGTAAAGACATGGATTTGTTTGAATACGCAAGAGAGAAGAATATGGACAGAGAGGCGCCGCTTGCGTCCAAACTCAGACCGACTGCTTTAGAGGAGGTGGTCGGGCAGCAGCATATTATCGGAAAGGATAAACTGCTTTACCGCGCGATCAAGGCGGACAAGTTAAGTTCGATCATATTTTACGGACCTCCGGGGACAGGAAAGACGACGCTTGCGAAGGTGATCGCCCATACTACCAGCGCGGAATTTACCCAGATCAACGCCACGGTAGCGGGAAAGAAAGATATGGAGGCGGTCGTACAGCAGGCGAAGGAAACTCTGGGGATGTATCAGAAGAAGACGATTCTGTTTGTGGATGAGATCCACAGATTCAACAAAGGACAGCAGGATTACCTTCTTCCGTTTGTCGAGGACGGTACGGTTATCCTGATAGGGGCGACGACGGAGAATCCGTATTTTGAAGTAAACGGGGCTTTGATCTCGCGCTCCAGTATATTTGAACTGTATCCTTTGGATAAAGAAGATATCAAGACCGTACTGCGGCGTGCGGTCTATGATACGGAAAAAGGGATGGGAAGTTATCAGGCGGTGATCGATGAAGACGCCCTGGAGTTCCTTGCAGATATCTCGGGAGGGGATGCCAGGAACGCGTTGAATGCGGTGGAGCTTGGAATCCTGACAACGGACCGCGGCGGCGACGGGAAGATCCATATTACGTTGGAAGTGGCGTCCCAATGTATTCAAAAGAGAGTTGTACGGTACGACAAGACAGGAGATAATCATTATGATACGATCTCTGCGTTTATCAAAAGTATGAGAGGGTCTGATCCGGATGCGGCAGTCTATTATCTGGCGAAAATGCTGTATGCGGGGGAAGATATCAAGTTCATCGCAAGGAGGATTATGATCTGCGCTTCGGAGGATGTGGGGAATGCGGACCCTATGGCGCTGACGGTTGCGGTGTCCGCGGCGCAGGCGGCAGAATGGATCGGAATGCCGGAGGCGCAGATTATTCTGTCGCAGGCAGTGCTGTATGTAGCGACCGCGCCGAAGAGTAATTCTGCGTGCAATGCGGTTTTCAATGCGTTGGAGAGTGTGAAGAATCAAAAGACAACGGTTCCGGCCCATCTGCAGGATGCGCATTATAAAGGGGCGCAGAAGCTGGGGCACGGCGTCGGGTACAGATACGCCCACGATTATCCGAATCATTACGTGAAGCAGCAATATCTGCCGGATGAGATCCGGGACGCAAGATTCTATGAGCCGGGAGAAAATGGACAGGAAAAGAAGATCCGGGAATGGATGGAGTTTCTCAGGAGGGATGGATAGGATAGACAGGGAGTTTTATAGCTTCTGGACATTTTCTAATCAGGATAGTATAATTAGGATATAAAATATACGCTTGGACATGTTCTTGTATCTTCCGGGGAAGAAATATCAGGATAGTCGTCCTTGTATCTTCTCTGTAAAACAGGTATCAGAAGATTCCGAGGGTACATAAGACATTAGGAGGGAATAAAATGAAAGTGTATGATTCAGTCAAGAAAGAAGAGGTAGAGGTTAACGGCACGAAGGGCCTGATTGAGATCATGAGAGACGGAAGGCAGGTTGATCTCTATCTGAAGGAGAAGAAATCAGATGCAGACGGCTACATGAGCTGGGATGTGGAACACTGGTCAAGCATCGATGTGAAGAGATTCATCCGCTGCTATTCTCTGGAGGGAAGAGTATTAGGAGAATCCACGGGACATAATATCTATGACCTGGAGAATGAATTCAAACCGGAAGAGGCTGCGAAGATCGAACTCAGCTAATACCGGACATATCAGAACAGAAACGCCCTGCGCTTTGTGTAAGAAGCGCAGGGATTTTTTATGTGCAGCCCCGTGCAGAAAAAGTATGCCGCTAAGGCAGCGCACGGGGGGCGCGGCGAGTAGGGAAAAGTCTTCCCTGCCCGATTGAAAACTGCAGATATATGTAACAGGAACGGCGATTACAAAAGGCATTCTAATTGACAGTCATACGGCTCGGCCTCCACATGGGCCTGGTTGTAAACTGCCGCTTCGACACAGCCCATTTTGCGATAAAACGCCTGGGTTTCTATCGCCGAATGAGCGGATATATATAATTTTCTGGCGCCGCGCGTCTTAGCCCATTCTTTCGCGGCAAGGAAAAGAGCCGTCCCGATCCCTTTGCCTCTCATATCTTCGGAAACATGGATGCTGGAGAGATCCAGGTATTTTTGATCTTTACCGAATAATTCCGGCTCAACCGATATAAATCCCTTCAAAGCGCCGTCATAAAAGGCAGCATACACGAAACCGCCTGTTGTAACGGTATTCTTAAGGCAGGAAATCAGTACTTTATAATCTGCCTCGCTCCAATCGTCAATGAATGG
>CANODD010000110.1 GCA_947564705.1 uncultured Dorea sp.
TTTGTATGATGGAACCATAATAAGAGAAAGAGGTCATCCAAATGAGTAAAAAATAATTCTGTCTTTTGAACGAGACGGAAGAATATCAAGACGAAAAGGAGGTAACTTAAATGAAATTGGAACTCGGTAAGGTTGAGATCAAAGACATCCAATTTGCGGACAAAACTTACATAGAAGACCATGTTCTCTATGTACACAAAGAAGAAGTGGAGTCGCTGGTGCTGGAGGACGACAAGCTTCTTCAATGTCATCTGGATATTGCAAGACCCGGGGACGCAACGAGAATTACGCCTGTGAAGGATGTCATTGAACCCCGCGTGAAAGTAAGCGGCGGCGGAGAGATCTTCCCTGGTGTGATCGGAAAGGTATCGCCAAGCGTTGGAGAAGGACGGACGCATGCGCTGGATGGATGCTGTGTCGTCACGGTCGGAAGAATCGTTGGTTTTCAGGAGGGCGTTATCGATATGAGCGGTCCTGCGGCTGATTACTGCCCGTTTTCCAAGACAGTGAATCTATGTGTCGTCATTGAGCCGAAGGAAGGACTTGAGACACATGTATATGAGAGAGCCGGACGGCTGGCGGGACTTAAAGTAGCTTCTTATCTTGGGGAAACGGCGAAGAATATGGAACCTGATACACTGGAAGTATATGAGACAAAGCCGGTCTTTAAGCAGGCGGCGGAATACCCGGATCTTCCCAAGGTAGGGTATGTACATATGCTGCAGTCCCAGGGGCTTCTGCATGACACCTATTATTACGGCGTGGACGCCAAGCAGTTTGTTCCGACCTTCATGTATCCGACAGAGATCATGGACGGGGCTATCGTGTCGGGAAACTGTGTCGCCCCCTGTGACAAGGTTACGACTTACCATCATCTGCACAATCCGGTCATCGACGAATGTTATAAACGGCACGGGAAGGAGATCAACTTTATGGGAGTGATCCTGACTAACGAGAATGTATTTCTCGCGGATAAGGAACGGCATTCGGACATGGTAGCCAAGCTTGCGGAATGGATGGAATTAGACGGCGTACTGATCACGGAAGAGGGTTATGGGAATCCGGATACGGATCTTATGATGAATTGCCGTAAGGTAGAGCGCAAAGGAACGAAGGTCGTGCTGATCACGGACGAATTCCCCGGAAAGGACGGAAAGTCTCAGTCTCTGGCAGATACCTGTGACGAAGCTACAGCGCTTGCCTCCTGCGGGCAGGGAAACATGACGCTTCAGTTCCCCGCCATGGAGAAGGTTATCGGCATGCAGGATTATATCGAGAGCCAGATCGGGGGATGGGCCGGCTGTATCAATGAAGACGGTTCTTTTGAAGCGGAGATTCAGATCATCATTGCGTCTACGATTGCGAATGGATTCAATACATTGGCTGCAAGAGGATATTAAGAAAGGGGATTTAAGAGACTATGGCAAAATATAAAATCGTTCATTATCTCAATCAGTTCTTTGGCGGTATCGGCGGAGAGGAGAAGGCTGGTTTTGAGCCGGAAGTCAGAGAAGAGAAGATCGGACCGGGGCTTGCGCTCGCCCAGGCGCTGGGAGAGGATTATGATATTGTGGCGACCGTGATCTGCGGGGACAATTATTTTGGGGAAAATCTTGACGCAGCGACGGATGCCATCATCGAGATGGTTAAAAAGTACGAACCGGATGTATTCGTGGCAGGCCCGGCTTTCAATGCGGGGCGCTACGGCGTGGCCTGCGGTACGATCTGTAAGGCGGTGGAAGAAAGGCTTGCTGTCCCGGTCTTAACCGGTATGTATGAAGAGAATCCGGGGGCGGATATGTTCAGGAAAGATATTATCACGGTGCGGACAGGCAATTCGGCTGCGACTCTTAGAAAAAGCCTGCCTAAGATTGCGAATCTGATCAAGAAGATGGCTGTGGGGGAGGAGATCCTCGGACCGTCTGTAGAAGGATATCTGGAACGGGGTATCCGCGTGAATTATTTCGCCGAGAAGAGGGGCGCGACACGCGGTATGGATATGCTGATCAAGAAGATGGCGGGAGAGCCTTTTGAGACGGACCTTCCTATGCCGAAGTTCGATCGTGTGCCTCCGGCAGACGCGATTACGGATATGAAGCATGCCAGAATCGCGGTAGTTACGTCTGGAGGCGTCGTACCGCAAGGGAATCCGGATCACATTGAATCTTCCAACGCCACCAAGTACGGGGTATATTCGATCGAGGGCATGGAAAGCATGTCTCCGGAAGACTTTACAACGATTCACGGAGGATATGACAGGCAGTTCGTTATGAAGAATCCGAATCTGGTGGTACCGCTGGATGTTCTCCGTGAATTGGAGAAGGAAGGAGAGTTCGGCGAACTGGTGAATTATTTCTGTACTACGACAGGAACCGGTACGGCTACGGGTTCCGCGGCAAAATTCGGAGATTCTATCGGACAGAAATTCATAGACGAACATGTAGACGGCGTAATCCTTGTAAGCACTTGAGGTACCTGTACACGTTGCGGTGCAACGATGGTAAAGGGTATCGAGAAGTACGGCATACCGGTTGTACATATGGCGACGGTTGTCCCTATCTCGAGGACGATCGGGGCGAACAGAATCATCCCGGGCGTAGGTATTCCGTATCCCCTGGGAGATCCGACACAAGGAGAAACCGATTCCAAAAAGATCCGTAAAAAAATGGTGAAAAGAGCATTGAAAGCGCTCCAGATCCCGGTTACGGATCAGACGGTATTTGACAAAGACATATAGTTTATTTTTGAAAGGAGGGATTCTATGAGTAACAACGGACAGGCTCATTTTAAATCACGTTTTGGATACATTATGGTTGCGGCAGGAGCGGCGATCGGATTAGGAAATATATGGAAATTCCCGTATCTGGCATACAGAGGAGGCGGCGGAATCTTCCTCGTCACCTATATTATTATCATTGTGCTGATGGCTCATCCGATGGTGGAGATGGAGACGGCGATCGGCCGTTTCGGTAAATCCGATACCGTGTCGGTATATGAGAAGATCAGCAAGAAGTGGGGATTCGTAGGATGGATTGCCAATATCTGCACGCTGGGAATCAATATGTTTTATGTAGTAGTAGGCGGATGGGTGCTGAAATATGCGGTTCAGTTTATTATAAGCGGCGATTTCGGCGAGGATACCAATGTATTCTTTAACGGATTTATCAGTAAACCGGGAGAACCGATTGTCTGGGCATTTATTGTTATGTTCATCACTTCCTTCCTGTTGCTTTTTGGTATTACGGAGATCGTGGAGAAGATAACGTCGGTTATTATGCCGATCTTGTTCGTAATCCTGATCTTCTGTGCGGTCTATGCGTGTGTTACATTGCCGAATGCGGTAGACGGATTAAAATATTACTTAGTACCGAACTTCAGGCATTTTAATTTCAAAGTATTTGCAGACGCCGTGACCCAGGTATTGTTCTCCGTCGGAATCGGGTGGGGAATCTTTACGACCCTTGGGGCGAATATCTCCGATTCCAGCAATCTTAAGAGCGACGCCGTCATGGTAAGTATTATGGACACGCTGGCGGCGATACTGGCAGGATTCGTGGTAATTCCAACCGCGTTCGGCGCAGGGATGGATGTTACGAAAGGTCCGGCTCTGTTATTCGATGTTATGGCGGGAATCTACGGAAGCCTCCCGGGCGGAAGGCTCATTGGTTCGCTGTTCTTTATCGGAGTTATGTTTGCGGTATTTTCATCTTTGTTTACATTCTTCGAGATCTCGGTCAAGACTTTTGAAGAGAAGCTTCAGATGGGACGTAAAAAAGGCGTAATTGCAGTATCCGCCATTATATTCGCCGGAAATATCCTGGTATCTCTCGGATTTGGTCCGTTAGAAGGACTGAAACTTCCGTGGCCGAGTTTTACCGGTCTTGAGATGTACGGCCTCTATGACTGGCTTGACTGTTTCACAGGATATGTGCTCCTTCCGTTGGGGTGTCTGCTTACCTGTGTCTTTGTTGCAAAGGTATGGGGATTCGACGCTTATGAGAAAGAGCTGTTCCATGACGGCCGGGACGGAAAGCTGAAAAGCTTTGACAAACTGCTCACCATAGCGGTTATCCCCATCTTCATGATCATCGTATTCCTGAATGTATTCGGCTTTTTGGGATAATAATATGTTATTTACTTTTGAGACAGGAGATCCTTCGGGATTTTCCTGTCTTTATAATAATATTCTTTGTCATGTTCGTCTATCTCGCGCAGTACCTTGCAGGGATTCCCGACGGCAACGACGTTCGGAGGGATGTCCTTTGTTACGATGCTTCCTGCTCCGATTACTGTATTATCGCCGATCGTAACGCCCGGAAGTACGACCGCGCCGGCTCCAAGCCAGCAGTTCTTTCCGATGTGGACAGGCATATTATACTGATAGCCGTAGGCCATGCGAAGCTCGGGAAGGACAGGATGTCCTGCGGTCGCAAGCGTGACATTTGGTCCGAACATCGTATAATCCCCCACATAGATATGTGTGTCGTCTACCAGCGTCAGATTAAAGTTCGCATAGACATTTTTCCCGAAGTGAACAAAAGCGCCGCCCTGATTTGCATGAAGCGGAGGTTCAATATAACAGTTTTCACCTATTTCGGCAAACATCTCCCTGAGCAGAGACTGACGTTTTGCGGCTTCCGCCGGACGCGTCATATTATAATCGTAGAGACGGTCTAACCACTGGAACTGAACTTCCAGTATCTCATCATCTCCCGGCAGATAGATCTCTCCGGTGTGCATTCGTTCTTTCATTGTACTCATATTATTTTCCTCCTCATAAAGGTTGCTTCTATGGTTTCAATATTATCATTTTGTCCCGAATCAGGCAAGCTCTCGTTTTTCTATTGCGCCGGAGTGTTTTAGGTGGTAAAATTACTTTAGGTTAAAAGGCATTTAAAGCGAGGGGAAACTGGATATGAATGCACATGAAAATAGGCAGATTCTTTCGTTAGAGTTAAACGAGCAGACACTTCCTGCCATCGAACAAATTACAGACGGAATGCCTGGCGGTTTTTTTATATACCACGCAGACGGAGATGAGGAATTAATCTACGTGAATCAGGCTTTGATCAATATATTCGGATGCAGCAGTAAAGAAGAATTCACGGAGTATATTGGCGGAACCTTTCGGGGTCTGGTACACCCGGAGGACTTGCAAAATGTAGAAGAGAGTATCTATAACCAGATCTCAATGAGCAGCAAAGGGGTCGATTATGTAGAGTACCGTATCATCCGTAAAGACGGCGCGACCCGCTGGATCCGGGACTATGGCCGCTTTGTCCATACCAGTCTCTACGGAGATGTGTTCTATGTCTTTGTAGAGGACGCGACCGAACGGCATCTAAGGGAATTAAGCGACGCCCGCGCCCTTCAGATGGCCCGGGAGCGGCTGGAGGTATTAAGGCAGTTGGAACACGAAACCATGGCGCTTCGTATGGTAAATGAGATTCTCAGTTCCGGCATGTGGTCTATGGAGTTCAACAGACTGGGAGAGATGGTCAGCGTGAACTGGAGCGAAGAATTCCGCGCCATGCTGGGGTATCATGATGAGGCGGATTTTCCGGATGTATTAGAGTCCTGGTCCAATCTGATTCACGAGGAAGACAAAGAGTATGTTTTGAAGGAGTTTTACGACACGATTGCCGATTATAAAGGGAAGAAGTCTTATTCCGTAGAATATCGGATGTTGACCAAAGACCAGGGATGGCGTTGGTTTTGGACGGCGGGCAAACTGTCCCGGAGGGAGGACGGCTCGCCGGTTATCTATGTGGGTATATTTGTGGATATTACCCGTCAGAAGCTTACGGACGAGGCGCTGAACGCCCAGCGCAAACTTCTGGAGGATGCTTTGCAGCAGGCTCAGCAGGCCAAGCAGGCCAGAAGCATATTCTTACATAATATGTCCCATGAACTCCGCAATCCGATGAATGCGGTCACTGGTTTTACCACCTTGGCCAAAAAGCATATAGATAATAAGCAACAGGCGGCAAAGTATCTGGATAAGGTCATGTCGGCTGCCAATGACCTGCAGGTTCTCATCGAAAATCTGCTGGATATCAGCCATATTGAGAGCGGGAAAGTGGATATCAGCGAAACCTCCTGCTCACTGCCGGATATTCTCTGGGAATTGGAGTCTATCGTTCGGGCGGAGGCGAAGATCAGGCAGCTTGAGCTGTCTGTGAAGTGCAGCGGACTGGCGCACGAGAACGTCTTCTGTGACCGTCAGCAATTAAGCCAGGCGTTAATGAACCTTATAGGCAATGCATTGAAATTCACGCCGGCCGGAGGAAAGATCAGCGTTTCTCTTACCGAATCCCAGGGCGCCCCTGAAGGTTATGGTTTCTATATATTCAAGGTGCGGGATACAGGTATTGGTATCAATAAAGAATTTTTGGAGCTTATCTTTGATCCTTTTGAGCGAAAGCATGCTGCAATTCCCAGCGGGGGATCGGGTATGGGACTGGGGCTTGCGATTACCAGAAATATCGTAGAGACCATGGGCGGCTCCATCAGTGTGGAGAGCGAAGAAGGTAAGGGAAGTGAATTTTCCATTGCCGTCCAGTTCAGTCTGGCATAGCGGGAGCATGAAATGCGGAGTAATCCGCAGCATTATGACATTATGGAAAAGGATGTATAGATATGAATGACAGAGAGAGATCCTACGATATCTTTTTTTTCGATCTGGACGGGACGCTTACGGATTCTTCGCTTGGCATAACGAATTCCGTGATTTATGCTTTAAGGAAATTCGGTATAGAGGAAACAGATCGTACGAAGCTTTATCCGTTCATCGGTCCGCCGCTTACGGTATCCTTCGGACAATTCTATGGATTTTCTAAGGAGCAGTGCATAGAAGCAGTGGGATATTACAGAGAGTACTACCGTGACAGAGGTCTTTTTGAAAATCACGTTTATGAAGGATTAGAGAATGTATTGAAAGAATTAAAGAAGCTGGGAAAGAGGCTAGTGGTCGCAACTTCTAAGCCGGAACCATTCGCGAAGCAGATCATAGATCATTTCGGGCTGGCGCAGTACTTTGACTATGTGGCGGGAATGAAACTGGACGGCGGACGCGGAACGAAGGAGGAAGTTATCCGTTACGCGCTGGATACGTGTGCAGTCACGGACAGGACGAAGGTGCTGATGATAGGAGACCGGGAACATGATGTGTTCGGGGCGAAAGGAGCGGGAATCGACTGCCTGGGGATCTTGTATGGCTTTGGCACACGAGAAGAGTTAGAAGAAGCCGGCGCAGATTATATCGAAGAAACTGTGGAAGGGATATTAAAGTTTGTATAGAGTTTTACTTGACAAACGCAGAAGATATTGATATGATTAAAAAACAGAACGCACTCTGTTTTTGAAGTATTCGTAGAGAAAGAGGTGCATTATGCAGAGAGTTTATTCATTATTGGTTGATAATACATCCGGTGTATTAAGCCGGATATCAGGGCTTTTCAGCAGACGAGGTTACAGTATCGACAGTATTACGGCGGGTGTGACTGCTGATCCCAGATTTACGAGGATTACAATCGTTACTTCCGGGGATGAATTGATCCTGTCCCAGATTGAAAAGCAGGTCAGGAAACTGGAAGATGTGATTGAGATCAAGGTGCTGAAGCCGGAAGAATCCGTGTATCGTGAGCTGATTATGATCAAGGTCCGTGCGAACGCGTCGGAACGTTCGGAGATTATCTCTGTGGCAGATATCTTCCGCGCCAAGATCGTAGATGTGGAGAATGATTCCCTGATCATCGAACTTACGGGTAACCAATCGAAGCTTGAGGCGTTCTTAAATCTTTTGGACGGATATGAGATATTAGAGCTTGCAAGGACCGGAATTACTGGACTGCTGCGCGGAAGCAAAGATGTTACATATATTGATTAGGCCTGTAAAACAGAATTTTCTGTTTCACAATATAAATTCAACATGTATTAAATATTTAAAAATGTAGGAGGAATGCTAAGATGGCAAAAATTTATTACCAGGAAGATTGTAATTTATCCTTACTGGAGGGAAAGACGATCGCAGTGATCGGATACGGAAGCCAGGGACATGCGCATGCCCTGAACGCGAAAGAATCCGGATGTCATGTGATCATCGGTCTGTATGAGGGCAGCAAATCATGGGCGAAGGCTGAAGCTCAGGGATTCGAGGTTTATACGGCGGCTGAAGCGGCTAAGAAGGCAGATATCATCATGATCCTGATCAACGATGAGTTACAGGCTTCTATGTATGCGAAGGATATCGCGCCGAACCTTGAGGAAGGCAATATGCTGATGTTTGCTCATGGTTTCGCGATTCATTTCGGTCAGATCGTTCCGCCGGCAGGCGTGGATGTTACGATGATCGCTCCGAAAGGCCCTGGACATACCGTAAGAAGCGAGTATCAGGCCGGTAAGGGTGTTCCTTGTCTGGTAGCCGTAGAGCAGGATGCTTCCGGTAAAGCTCTTGATATGGCTCTTGCATATGCACTGGCAATCGGCGGGGCAAGAGCGGGCGTTCTTGAGACCGACTTCAGAACAGAGACAGAGACAGACCTCTTCGGTGAGCAGGCAGTTCTCTGCGGC
>CANODD010000111.1 GCA_947564705.1 uncultured Dorea sp.
GCCATATCGACGCGGCGAATCTGACGGAAGAAAAGGCGGAGGAGATTAACCGGTACTGTAAGGAGAGGGGAGTAGAGATATCGGCGCTTGCCTATTACCCGAATATGATGGATCCGGATTTGGAGAAAAGAGACGCGTTTATCAGCCATCTATATAAGGTTATCGACGCATCCAGATTACTGGGCGTTCACCTGGTTACTACGTTTATCGGCAGAATGCCCGCCAGGAATCTGGAAGAGAATCTGAAAGAAGCCGGAAAAGTATGGCCGCCGATCCTTGAGTATGCCAAAAAGCAGGGAGTCAGGATAGCCATTGAGAACTGTCCGATGCTCTTTACGCAGGATGAGTGGCCCGGCGGACAGAATATCATGACTTCTCCGGCAAACTGGCGCAAAGTATTCGAGATATTGGACAGCGGCATGCTGGGGATTAACTTTGATCCGTCGCATTTCGTATGGCAGCAGATGGATTATATTAAGCCAATCTATGAATTCCGGGATAAGATATTCCATATTCATTTTAAAGACGTCAGGTTATTGCGGGATAAGCTGGATGACGTTGGCATTATGGCGCCGCCGCTTGCATATATGAGTCCGAAGATACCGGGGCTTGGGGATGTGGACTGGGCAAGATATGTCTCGGCACTTTCGGATATCGGATATGACGGGTATGCGTGTATAGAGATCGAAGATAAGGAATTTGAAGATACGGTAGAAGACGCGAAAAATGCTATACGGATCAGTGCAAAATATCTGAAGAATTTAGAATATGCCTGCGAGAATATTTGAAACAAATTGTTGCCAAAAAGGCAAAAAATACATATTTAGTACAAAATTCCTGGAATTATTCACGCGATTTTTGTTAAAAATCCATATATATAGAAAATTTTAATTTTTATATAATGATTTTCGATAACTGATATTCCAAAGACTGTGATAAGCTGTTTGTTAGTAGAAAACTATATTATACACAGGAGGAAATATCATATGAAAATCGGAGTAACGGAAATCAGTCCCAGAAGCGTTCAGCAGGTGGCGGAAAAGAAATTTAAAGGCGGATACTACTGCTGCGAGGCGCTTGTAAGCGCAATCCGCGACGAATTTAAGCTTGACGTCCCGGAAGAGGTTATCGCTATGGCGTCCGGCATGGCGGTCGGCGCAGGCAAATCAGGATGTGTCTGCGGCGCGTTCAACGGAGGTATCCTTGCCCTTGGAATGTTCTTTGGACGTACGGAGCAGGACGGACCTGCGAATCCCAAAAGCGTAAAATGTATGGAGCTTACGAAAGAACTTCATGACTGGTTCAAAGAAGCGAATCAGAAAAACGCGATCTGCTGCCGTGTTCTTACGAAAGAATTTGACAAGGGACGCGGAGAGCACAAAGAGCAGTGCATCTTCTTCACGGGTCTCTGTACCTGGAAGGTTGCGCAGATCGTATGCCGGGAGCTTGGTATCAAGAATCTTGACGAGACAGACGAACCGGCTCCAAGACGTGCAATAGCTGAAATCTAAAACCAGAAAGGAAATCTGAAACGTGAAAAATACGATCAAAAAAGTCCCGATTCCGTTATGCGGCGTAATGCTTGGATTCGCAGCCCTGGGAAATCTTCTTCAGAGCTACGGAGAGGGGATTCGCTATCTGTGCGGTATCGCGGCGGCATTTATACTTGTTCTCGTTCTTATGAAGCTCGTCATGTTCCCGCAGATGATCAAAGAAGATATGAAGAACCCGATTATGGCAAGTGTTGCAGGAACCTTTCCGATGGCGCTTATGCTTCTTAGCACTTACGTAAAACCGTTTATCGGAGCGGCGGCGAAATATCTCTGGTTCTTCGCAATCGGGCTGCATATTGCGTTGATTATCTATTTTACAATTAAATTCATATTGAAATTGCAAATGCCGAAAGTATTTGCCAGCTACTACATCGTATATGTAGGGATTGCAGTTGCAGCCGTAACGGCGCCTGCGTTTGAACAATTGAATGTGGGAGCGGCAGCTTTCTGGTTCGGATTCGCAACATTAATTTTACTGCTTATTCTGGTGACTTTGCGTTACACGAAATATCCGGAGATTCCGGAGCCGGCGCAGCCGCTGATTTGTATCTATGCGGCGCCTACGAGCCTTTGCATCGCCGGATATGTACAGTCCGTAATGCCGAAATCAAAGAGCTTCCTGTTGGCCATGCTTGTACTTGCGACGATTCTTTACATCTTTGCTCTTGTGAAGGCGGTGGGATACTTGAGATTACAATTCTATCCGAGTTACGCGGCATTTACATTCCCCTTTGTAATCAGTGCCATCGCAACGAAACAGACGATGGCCTGTCTGGCCAATATGGAGCAGCCAATGCCGTTCTTAAAGCCGGTTGTCCTTGTTGAGACAATCATAGCGGCAGTATTTGTAATCTATACCTTTATCAGATTTATGGGGTTTGTTTTTGGAAAGAAGAAATAAAGTACGAAATAAAATAAAGCCGCCGTGCGTGCCTTTTTTGGTACACGGCGGCTTTATTTCTGCAAGCTGTAAGTTATAGCTAAAAATAATAAAATATTTTTCATTATTATGTTGAAATTTCTGGTGATTTTTGAGAAAATAAAGGAGATGAGTTTTTTGAGGGTGCTTTTTTACTTGGGATGAAGATCTGGGCTTTTTCTGGTGGGGGAGCGCTTTGGAAAGAGAGGCGGCACGACATAGCCCCGCGCTGCTGTATACCGGGAGGAGTGGTTAAGATGAAAAAGAAAATGAATCAATCTACGTTAACGTTAATTTTGAATGGAGCATCTATATTTGCACTATGTATCGTGATCATATTTTTGGTGATTCAGGTCAAGGTGAGTCAGGAGCTTGACGGCGCCAATTCAGACAGATTTAATCTTACATATGATGCGAACAGGTTTATGAATGCGTCTTCATTTTTGACGAACGAGGTACGGGCATACACGGCGACAGGGCATAAAGAGTATTATGACGCTTATATGGATGAGCTGAATAATCAGAAAAACCGTGAGGGCGGTTTAGCGGCGATGCAGGAGATCGGAATCACAGAGGAAGAGCAGTTGATGATTGACCAGATGTCCGAGATTTCCGATTCATTAGTTCCTCTGGAAGAAGAGTCCATGAAAAAGGTGGAGTTAGGGCAGATGACAGAGGCTCTCGATTTTGTCTATGGGGAAGAATACAGTACGGCGATTGCGAAGACCAATGCTTTAAAAGAGCAGTTTTTAGAGTCTATTGATAAAAGAAGCATGGAAGAAGTGAATCGTCTTAGAAGGAGTTCAAACAATATGATGCTCGCCATAGTGGCAGCGTTGTTTATGGTCGGCGTACTGCAGGTGACGAATCTGGTGCTCACCAGAAAGCGTGTCCTTTCTCCGGTAATCGCGGTGAAAGATCAGATGGGAGAGATTGCCAGCGGAAATCTTTCGGCAGATTTTGCGTTTGAATCAGATACGTCTGAGATTGGAAGACTGATAGAATCCATCCATGAGACAAAACGGGAATTGAAGAAAATCATTCAGGATATCGATCATAAGCTGGCCGAGATGGCGCAGGGAAATATGGATCTGTCAATCGGCAGTGATTATAGGGGAGAATTCCAGCCGATCCAGAGAGCTATGAGGCAGATTCTGGACGCGTTCAACGAGGCGCTTTCGCAGATCAACCAGACTGCAGAGAGAGTGACAATGGAATCCCAACAGGTAGCGACGGGTGCGAAGATTCTCTCTAAAGGCACTGTAGATCAGGCTTCGGCTGTAGAAGAGCTGACGGCAAGCATCCAGCAGTTATCAGAGCAGGTGGACAACACGTCCTCCGATGCGGATCATGCCAGAACGAGTTCTATGGACGCGGCGGCTCAGTTGGAAGTTTGTAATGCCAAGATGAAGGAATTGACCGCTTCTATGGAGAATATCTCCAAATCCTCTCACGAGATCGGCGGCATTATCAAGACGATCGAAGATATCTCTTTCCAGACCAATATTCTGGCGCTGAACGCGGCGGTAGAAGCCGCCCGGGCCGGTGACAGGGGGAAAGGATTTGCCGTGGTAGCAGACGAGGTGCAGAGTCTGGCTAATAAGAGCGCCGTGTCTGCAAAGAATATTACGATGTTGATTGAGGAATCCATGCGCCTGGTAGAACAGGGTACGGCGTTATCGGTAGATACGACGGAAGCGCTTGCGGCAGGGGTTGCCGGAGCACGGACGTCTACGGAACTGGTTGAGAGGATCGCAGACTCTGCGACGCAGCAGGTAGAAGCCCTCCGTCAGCTTACGCTGGGTATGGAGCAGATCTCGAACGTGGTACAGACCAACGCGTCGACGGCGGAGAAATCCGCGTATTCCGCAGAGGAACTTCACGGGCAGGCGGAGGAATTGAAGGTATCCGTCCAGAGATTCCGGCTTCGCGGGCAGAGATAAATAAGAAAAACAATGAACGTCAGTCAAAAGTGGCTGGCGTTTTTTAATTGTCTAATAAATTTCAATGAAAAGTGAAAAATATTCTATGTTTTATTTTTTTGGCTTTCGATATACTGTCTATATCAATAAAACACAGAAACAGCGTGTAAATGAAAGGAGAAAAAAGTATGAAAAAGAAAATGATTTCCTTGACGCTGGCGGCAATGCTGGGTCTTTCACTTGCTGCATGCGGAGGCGGAGGCGGATCTACGTCCGGCGGTGGTGATTCAGGTGATTCGGGGGATAGCGGAAGCGCCGCTTCGGATGTAGCGAACAAGGACAAGCCGCTGGTTTGGTTCAACCGCCAGCCTTCCAACAGTTCCACAGGAGAGCTTGATATGGCTGCGTTAAGCTTCAACGACAAGACATATTATGTAGGTTTTGACGCGAATCAGGGCGCGGAGCTTCAGGGAACTATGATCAAGGAGTACATTGAGGCCAATATTGACGGTCTGGACCGTAACGGTGACGGCGTGATCGGTTATGTTCTTGCAATCGGCGATATCGGACATAATGATTCTATCGCGCGTACACGAGGCGTTAGAAAAGCTCTTGGAACCGGTATTGAGAAGGACGGCGAGATCAACAGTGAGCCGATCGGAACGAATACGGACGGTTCGGCAACGGCAGTTCAGGACGGCGAGCTTGAAATCGGCGGAAAGAAATATGTAGTGCGCGAGCTTGCTTCTCAGGAAATGAAGAATTCTGCAGGCGCTACCTGGGATGCTGCAACGGCAGGAAACGCAATCGGAACATGGTCTTCATCTTTCGGCGACCAGATTGACGTAATCGCTTCTAACAACGACGGAATGGGAATGTCTATGTTTAATGCATGGTCAAAAGACAAGGAAGTTCCGACATTTGGTTATGACGCCAACTCTGATGCGGTAGCTGCTATCGCAGAAGGCTACGGCGGAACCATCAGCCAGCATGCAGACGTTCAGGCTTACCTGACACTCCGTGTTCTGCGTAACGCGCTGGACGGCGTAGATATTGACACAGGTATCGGGACAGAAGACGACGCCGGGAATGTCTTAAGCGACGACGTATATGTATACAGGGAAGAAGAGCGTTCTTACTATGCATTGAACGTGGCTGTAACGGCGGATAACTACGGTGACTTCACAGACTCTACCAAGGTCTATGATCCTGTATCAAAGCAGCTTGACGAAGGAGCGCACGCTACGAAGAAGATATGGTTGAACATTTACAATGCATCCGATAACTTCTTAAGCTCAACGTATCAGCCGCTTCTGCAGAATTACGATAAGCTGCTGAACCTTGACGTTGACTATATCGGCGGCGACGGACAGACAGAGTCCAATATCACAAACCGCCTTGGAAATCCGGCAGAGTATGATGCATTTGCAATCAATATGGTTAAGACGGATAATGCGGCTTCCTATACCTCTCTGCTGAGCCAGTAATTTTTCAAATAATTTCTTAGGGAATGAAGTGTCAGGGAGAAGAGATTCTCCCTGATAATTTTTAAAGAGGTTTTTTGTTGCAACAGGAATATTGGGGTTCATACGCGTTAGCCGCGGCGCGGCGCCGTGTGAACGAATCTACAGATACAGGAGTAAAAAATAATGGCAGATAGGAAAGATAATATCGTCTTATCGATACGCGGCATGAGCAAGTCCTTCGGCAGGAACCGGGTTTTGGATCATATCAGCCTGGATGTAAAACGGGGGACGGTCATGGGACTTATGGGCGAAAACGGCGCTGGAAAATCTACGATGATGAAGTGCCTTTTCGGTACGTATCAGAAAGATGAAGGCAGTATCTTCCTTGGAGACAGGGAAGTCAGCTTCTCCGGACCGAAAGATGCTCTTGAAAATGGTATTGCGATGGTTCATCAGGAGTTAAACCAGTGTCTGGACCGAAATGTAATAGATAATTTGTTCCTTGGACGTTATCCGCGAAACTCTTTTGGTATTATAGACGAGGGAAGAATGAAGAAGGAGGCTTCGGAGCTGTTCAGAAAGCTTGGCATGACGGTGGATCTCACACAGCCCATGCGGAACATGTCTGTATCCCAGAGGCAGATGTGTGAGATTGCCAAGGCGATTTCCTATAATTCCGAGGTGATTGTTCTTGATGAACCGACCTCTTCTCTGACCGTGCAGGAAGTGGATAAGTTGTTCGAGATGATGAGGATGTTAAAAAGTCAGGGGATCGCCCTGATCTATATCTCTCATAAGATGGACGAGATCTTTGAGATATGTGACGAGATATCCGTGCTTCGGGACGGTAATCTGGTCATGACAAAGAATTCTAAAGAAACAGATATGAACGAGCTGATAGCAGCCATGGTAGGTCGTTCTCTGGAGAATCGGTTTCCTCCGGTTGATAACGCGCCGAAGGATACCATACTATCCATTCAGCATTTGTCCACAAAATACGAGCCGCATCTGCAGGATATTTCATTTGATGTGCGAGAGGGAGAGATCTTTGGATTATATGGACTGGTGGGCGCAGGGCGTACCGAGCTTTTGGAGACGATTTTCGGCGTACGGACAAGAGCGGCCGGATATGTGTATTTCAACGGGCGCAGAATGACGTTTAACAGCGCCAAGGAAGCTATGGAACATGGTTTTGCTATGATTACAGAGGAGCGTAAAGCCAACGGCCTGTTCTTAAAGGGCGACCTTACTTTTAATACTACGATTGCGAATCTTGAGCAGTATAAGTCGGGAATCGCTCTTTCCGATGCAAAGATGGTGAAGGCGACGGCGGATGAGATTCGAGTCATGCATACGAAATGCATGGGACCGGACGATATGATTTCAAGCCTTTCCGGCGGAAATCAGCAGAAGGTTATTTTCGGAAAATGGCTGGAGCGGGGACCGCAGGTATTTATGATGGACGAGCCTACAAGAGGAATCGACGTAGGAGCAAAGTACGAGATTTATGAATTGATCATCAATATGGCAAAGAGAGGAAAAACGATCATTGTTGTTTCTTCTGAAATGCCGGAGATTTTAGGAATCACGAACCGTATCGGGGTTATGTCAAACGGACGTCTTTCGGGTATCGTGAATACAAATGAAACAAATCAGGAAGAGCTGTTAAGGCTTAGCGCAAAGTATCTATAGTGAGGGAGATGAAGAATATGGCGAATGAAAACGGTAGAATTCTTACGGCGGAAGAAGAGCAGAAGCTTCGCAAGCCGATTGAGGATTATGTGGGTAAAATTCAGGCGAAAATTGACGCTCTCAGGTTAGATGGGACAGATAAGGTTATCTCTCTTCAGAACAGGATTGATGGAGTAAAAAGAGACAAGGCCCTTACCAAAGAAGACAGAGAGTCGCGAATCGCTAAGGCAAAGACGGAACTGGAGAAGGCACAGGCGGTTGAGGCAAAGAATAAGGCTGAGATATCTAAGCTGATCGAAGATGCGGAAAGTTATCTCAACGCGCATTTTGCCAAGGAGTATTACCAGCCGGTGCAGGCAAGCTGCGTTCTGGAGAAGGCGGCTGCCAAGGAGAAGTATCAGAAGAAGCTTGCCGAGCTGGAAAAGGAACATCAGGCGGCGGTTTCAAAGCTTTCGGATCAACAGGAGATTAAGGAAGAGAAATATGTTTATAAGAATCGGCAGTTCGACGCCAAGATGGAGCTGGAGAAGGAGCTGCAGCAGGTCAAGGACAGGAGGCATGCGGCGTATACTTATAAATATCATTTGATCGACCTGCTGCGTATGTCAAAATTTTCCTTTGCCGAGACGAGGGCACAGAAGTGGGAGAACTACAAATATACGTTTAACAAGAGGGCGTTTTTACTGCAGAATGGTCTGTATATTGCAATTATCTTGATTTTTATTGCGTTATGTATTATTACGCCTATCGTAAAAAATTCACCGCTGCTGACATATAACAATGTACTGAATATTCTGCAGCAGGCGTCGCCGCGTATGTTCCTTGCGCTGGGTGTTGCAGGCCTGATCCTGCTGACCGGTACGGATCTTTCCATCGGACGTATGGTTGGTATGGGTATGACG
>CANODD010000112.1 GCA_947564705.1 uncultured Dorea sp.
CATTTAATATCGCCTGTAACTGGTTAACGGGTAAGCGGTTCGGGCAGGTGGAGGAGTTGGTTTTGTGCTGTTTTGTCTGGCTGGTTTATATTGGAATGGGCTCCTTGTATCGTACGAAGGAGCATATCAGTGTAAGCTTTCTTGTCCAGATGATGTCGGAAAAGATGCAGAAAGCTGCAGCGGTAATAGATGATATCGTCATGTTTGCAGGCTCCTGTGTAATAGCATACTATGCATGGGAGCTGACGGTAAGGAGTGTTGAAAAGTATACGGCGACCTTGAAGCTCCAATATTGCTATATTGATATAGCGGTAGTATTAGGATTCCTTTATATCATTATAGACTTAGCGTGCAAATTTGCCAGATGTATAAGGAGAAATCTGCATAAGACAGGAGGTGCGTTATGATATATCTTCCGTTTATCGTTTCATTTGTTTTGATGTTTATGAATGTTCCGGTAGCTGTCTCCTTAATTCTTGGAAGTTTTATATATTTTGGATTTCTGACGGATACGATGGGGCTTACGAACGTTATCCAGAACCTGATTTCTTCTAATATGTCTACCGGTTTGTTGGCGCTGCCGTTTTTTATCATGATCGGCGTCGTCATGAATTATGCGGGAATTACCAAGCGGCTGCTGCATTTCTGCGATACTTTGGTAGGACACAAGACAGGAGGGCTTGCACATGTGAACGTGCTGCTGAGTACGTTGAATGGAGGGATTTGCGGGTCCGGGGCGGCCGACGCCGCGGTTCAGTGTAAAATACTTGTACCGGAAATGGAAAAGAGAGGATATCCAAAAGATTTTTCGGCTGCGGTTACGGCGGCAAGCGGATTGATTGCGCCGATTATCCCTCCGGGGAATCTGATGATTTTATATGGAGTCATGGCAAGCTGTTCTGTGAGCAGAATGTTCGTAGCGGGATATGTGCCAGGAATTCTCATGTGCGTATTGGAAATGGCGATCGTCTCGGTCATCTCTCACAAGAGGGGATACGCGCCGTCAAGGGAGAAAAAGGCGTCAATAAAGGAAATACTCCTGGCTTTGGTACAGAGTATATGGGCAATCCTGATAGCGGTTGTGCTGGTAATTGGAGTAAGATTTGGGATTTTTACGATTACGGAAGGAGCGGTCGTAGTTATTCTGATGAGTATGTTTGTCGGCCTGTTTGTATACAAGGAGTTAAAGTGGAAGGATTTCCCGGGGATGTTTGTCGAGTCCTTCCGGCAGACGTCGTCGATTATGCTGATGATTATCGGAGCGATCTGCTTCGGTACGTACCTTAGCTGGGCGAGGATTCCGCAGTCGATAGCGCAGGCGTTGATGTCCGTTTCTACCAATCCGGTAGTGTTTATGGTTATATCAATGCTCCTGGTGTTGTTTTTCGGCATGCTTTTAGACGGTACTGCGCTGTTGATGATTATGACTCCGCTGCTTTGGCCGGTAGCTCAGATGTACGGAATTAATGTGTATGCATTCGGCATCTTGATGATACTCAATGCTTCGGTAGGGTCGCTGACGCCGCCTGTAGGAGGACTGATGTATGTCTGCTGCAATATGACGGGAGTCAGTATACCGGCGTTCGTTAAACAGGCGCTGCCGTTTATCGTGGGACTATTGATTCTGTTGGTAATTCTTATGCTGTGCCCGCAGATTATAACATGGCTTCCGGATTTGGTGTATGCATAGAGAGAGGGGGAAAATATGGATAAAAAGACTTTGAACGTTGTATGGTTTTGTACAGACCAGCAGAGATATGATACGATTTCCTGCATGGGGAATCAGCATTTACGTACGCCTAACATAGACCGTCTGGCGAAGGAGGGAACGATGTTTACTAGGGCCTATACACAGTGCCCGATCTGTACTCCGAGCAGGGCAAGTTTTCTCACCGGGCGATATCCGACCTGTACCAGGGCGTTCTATAATGGGAATGATCGTTTTTCAAAAGACGAGATTTTGATTACGAAATTGTTGGCAGATCAGGGATATACTTGCGGATTGACAGGGAAGCTTCACTTGACGGCAGCAGAAGGAAGAATGGAGAAGAGATGCGAGGATGGTTATTCTTCCATGCAGTGGAGCCATCATCCTCATGACGACTGGCCTGAGGGCGTGAATAAGTATCAGGCGTGGCTGAAAGAACAGGGAATAGACTGGAAGGAGGTTTACGGGGGCAGATATACAAGTATGTCCAAATGGCCGCCGACAGAGAATCCGGGATTTTGCGGAAAGGAGGTCGGGGTATGTCCTGAGATTCATCAGACGACCTGGTGCGTGTCAGAAGCGATAGAATTTATTGAAAAGAATAAAGAAAAAGAAGAAGGCTGGCTGATCAGCATCAATCCATTTGATCCGCATCCTCCGTTAGATCCTCCGCAGGAATACAAAGACCGCCTGAATATAGACGATATGCCGCTGCCTCTGTGGAAAGAGGGAGAGTTGGATAATAAACCGGATATTCAGAAGCATGATTACATAGCAGGCGGACAGAATGGAGGTACGGACAGTATTATAGGTATGTCGGACGAGGACAAGCGTGAAAAATTCCGGGATTATTATGCGGAAATAGAATTGATTGACGACCAGCTTGGCCGGTTGCTGGATTATCTGGACAGGAATGGACTTAGAGAGAATACCGTCGTGATATTTATGAGTGATCATGGCGAGATGAGCGGAGATCACGGATTATATTGGAAAGGCGCATATTTCTACGAAGCCTTGACACATGTGCCGTTAATTTTCTCATGTCCCGGATACATTAAAGAGGGGCTTGTGAGCAATGCGTTGGTAGAATTAGTGGATGTTGCTCCGACGTTATGCGAATTATTAGGGTACGAGGTTCCGTACTATATGCAGGGAAAGAGCTTAAAGAAGCTTCTGTGCGGGGAATCCAGGCCGGATTATCATAGAGACGCTGTGTACAGTGAATTCTATAGTTGTCTTGTTGGCTGCCATGACGATATCTTTGCAACGATGTATTTTGATGGAAGGTTTAAAATCATAAATTATCATGGAAAAAATTATGGCGAGTTATATGATTTGGAAAAAGATCCGGATGAGTATGACAATCTCTGGCAGAAAAAAGAGTACCAGGACTTAAAGAACGCCTTGATTATCAAGAATTTTGACCAGGCGATCCTAAATACCCGTGATTTCTCGTTGCATCGCGTTTATACATACTAAATCCACATTGATTTTAAAGTGACCGGACGGCGAATAATATTTTTCTGAAACGAATCGAGCAGGAGTTGTTCATCATGGAACTCCTGCTCGACTTGATTGCCGGCGTCTTTACAAAGTTCTTTGGAGCTGCTTCGCAATATCCAGCATCCGGGGTAGACAAGCGTCAAAGAACATCTGATAAGAACGGCAGAAATATTGACGATGGTCGTCTGCATCCAAACGTGTTCTGCGGCAGCCGCCCCGACATAGGTATCGGTATTGGCACCGGCCGCATTCTTTGCTGTGGTTTGTGGATGATTCGATGAATTTAAGTTGCTTCCGGACGCGGTCTATTTCTTCTATGGAATCTGTAAGGAGATTCCCTAATTTATATGAATCGAGAACATAGAAATCACAAGGATATACAGAGCCGTCTGCTTCTACGACGTACTGCGCGCCGCAGATGCCTCTCATGTCGCAGGATTCCGGAGTCTGTCCAAGAAGAATGGCGATGTAGTTTTCAAACTGCCGGATAAAAGGCTGCTGGCCCAGGAGTAAATCCTCGTACCAAAGTTCGAACAGATCAATCAGAAATTGCCCGTAAGTCTTTGGGGTTAAAGAGTAGTCTTGTTTGCCGGGAGCCGTATCTAACGGGTCCAGGCAGGCGATAAACTGAAGGTATGAAAGATGATTCTTTTTATAGAATTTGTAATTTTTCTTGATCATCGGTGCGGTTGCACGATTGACTACAGATAATATGTTGAATGAAACATCTGTTCTTTGTAACAGCTCAATATTACGCATGACTTGGGAAAAACTTCCTTCTCCGGACAGATTTTTGCGGTAAAGGTCGTGAATCTTTGGTCCGCCGTCTAAAGAAACGCCGACTAGAAAATCATGCTTTTTAAAAAAGGCGGCCCATTCTTTGTCAAGCTGATAACCATTTGTCTGGAGTGTGTTATGGATCGTCACATGATTGATATTGTATTCTTGCTGAAATTCGATGGATTTTTCAAAAAAGGCAAGTCCGCTTAAGGTGGGTTCTCCGCCCTGATAAGCGAAGGTGCAGTCTTGTTCTGCGTATGCAAGCGCTTTTTGTATGACGGTTCTAAGGGTATCCTCTGACATGAAGCCATACGAGGAGTGCTCACGTTTTGACATAGTGTCGTAATAGAAGCAATACTTGCACCGCAGATTGCAGTTACCAGAGGATGGTTTGATTAATAAGTTAATTGGCGGCATAGAGAATCTCCTTTATAGTCAGATTGATTTTCTTTTATTATAACACAAGGTGGCGGAGTCTTATTGATTATTTTAATAAAAAAGGAGGAGACTGCAGTGTTTATGTTATGTATATTAGTATGTTTTTTCGCGTCGACAGTGGGCGCTGTCTGCGGTATAGGGGGAGGTATTATCATAAAGCCGGTTCTGGAGACGTTCCGGATACTGGAGGTCCCGGCGCTTCAGTTTATGTCCGGCTGCGCGGTGTGGTCAATGTCCGCGTATTCTGTCATAAAAAGCAGGGTAAGCAAAGAGACCCGGGCAGAGCCCGGAAGCAGGACAATGCTTGCGCTTGGCGCGGCGATGGGAGGCGCGGTCGGGAGAAAACTATTTGCAATCGCATTGCAAATGTATGAAAACAGCGGACAGGTAGGCAGGATTCAGGCAGGCGGTCTTTTGATCATTACGGTGGGAACGTTACTCTATACTCTGTATAAGGAAAGGATCAGGACGATTCATATTGTGAATTATGGGGTTTGTGTTCTGATCGGCGGTATTCTCGGAATGCTGTCTGCCTTTTTAGGAATCGGCGGGGGACCGGTGAATCTGGTGGTTTTGTTCTTTTTCTTTTCCATGAGCACCAAGGCTGCCGTGGAAAGTTCGCTCTATATTATCTTCTTTTCTCAGAGTATCAGCTTATTCCTGACCATTCTCTCGGGAGTAGGGAACGTTGATTTTTTGATGTTGATCTTGATGTGCGGCGGAGGAATCGCAGGGGGAATCTGCGGCCGTTCTTTGAATAAAAAAATGTCGGACAAGACTGTCGATAGATTGTTTATCGTACTGATGGTTATGCTTATTGGAATCTGCATTTATAATCTTAAATGATTGTCAATCTGTGTAATGAGAAAATTTCTCAATAACAATATTGACAATCATTTTCAATTGGAATAAAATACAGTGTGTAAATGATAATCAATCTCATTCAAGAGAGGCGAGCGATGGAACAGGAGGATAAAGTGAAAGCCGTAATCCGGCAGTTGAAAGAAAATGGTTACAGAATCACTGCGCAGAGGAAGATGCTGCTGGAAATCATATTGGAGAATCAATATTCTTCCTGTAAGGAAATCTATTTTGCGGCGAAGGAAAGAGATCACAAGGTGGGGATGGCGACCGTATATCGGATGGTGCAGCTATTGGAGGATATGGAGCTGATACATAAAGAGATGGCCGTACGTTTGTAAAGGAGGGAGCAGGATGCCGCTGACGATGCTGAATTATGGCGAAGCCGCCGCGATTAAGCGGATTGGAGGAAAGGAAGAATCAAAAAGGTTCCTTAAGAACCTGGGATTTACCGTGGGGGAGCAAGTAAAGATAATAGCAAGTAATAACGGAAACGTCATCGTTCAGGTGAAGGATTCCAGAATTGCGGTAAGCAGAGGGATTGCCAATAAGATCATGGTATAGAAGGAGGAAGGGATATGCAGACATTAAAGGACATCAAATGCGATTCGAGCGCGGTAGTGGTAAGATTACACGGCGAGGGGGCGACGAAGCGGAGGATTATGGATATGGGAATCACGAAAGGGACGTCCGTCTATGTAAGAAAGGTCGCGCCGCTGGGAGATCCGGTAGAGGTGACGGTCAGGGGATATGAGCTTTCACTGAGAAAAGCAGACGCGCAGATGATAGAAGTGCAGTAAGGCGCAGGGCATATTCGCGCCGGGATACAGTCCGGTGCAGGAGTATATTCGCGCTGAGATACAGTCCGGCGCAGGGGAATATAGAAAAGAAGATCAGGAGGAGTAAGACATGGGAGTGAAAATTGCGCTTGCCGGTAACCCGAACTGTGGGAAAACGACATTATTTAACGCGCTTACCGGCTCGAATCAGTTCGTAGGAAACTGGCCGGGGGTTACGGTCGAAAAGAAGGAAGGGAAATTAAAGGATCAAAAAGAGGTCATGATTATGGATTTGCCTGGAATCTACTCTTTATCGCCTTATACTCTGGAGGAGGTGGTGGCCAGGAATTATCTGATTACAGAGCGCCCGGACGCAATCTTGAACATCGTGGACGGGACGAATCTTGAGAGGAATCTTTACCTGAGCACCCAGCTTCTGGAGTTAGGGATACCGGTAGTCATGGCGGTCAATATGATGGACGTCGTCAGGAAATCCGGAGACGAGCTGCATATACAGCGGTTAGCCGAGAAGCTGGGATGCGAGGTCGTGCCGATATCCGCCCTGAAGGGAGACGGTATCTGGGACGCGGCGAAGAAGGCGGTAAAGGCTGCGCAGGAAAAGAAAGCGTCGGTCCCGGTTCATGAATTCGCTCCGGAGGTGGAAGGAATCCTGCAGGAGATTGAAGCAAAGCTTACAGGCGTGCCGGAGGAACAGAAGCGTTTCTATGCCGTCAAATTATTTGAAAGAGACGATAAGATCCGTGAGATGATAGACCAGGCGCCGGACATATCGGAGATCATTGCCAGGGTAGAGAAGGATATGGACGACGACGCGGAGAGTATTATCACAAACGAGCGTTATCAGTATATAGCGTCCGTGACAGACGGCTGCCTGAGCAAGGCAGGTAAAGGGAAGCTGACAGTCTCCGATAAGATTGACAGGATCGTTACAAACCGCTGGCTTGCGCTGCCGATTTTTGCGGTAATCATGTGGGCGGTATACTACATATCGGTCTCGACGGTGGGAACGATTGTGACAGACTGGACCAATGACGTCCTGTTCGGCGAGATCATCCCGCCGGCGATTGAGAAAGTGCTTGTGAGCGTCAACTGCGCGGACTGGCTTAAGGGTCTGGTTTTAGACGGTATCGTGGCGGGTGTGGGCGCCGTGCTGGGGTTCGTGCCGCAGATGCTGGTATTGTTCATCTTCCTTGCGTTTTTGGAGGCATGCGGTTACATGGCTAGAATTGCGTTTATCATGGACCGTATCTTCCGTAAATTCGGATTGTCGGGGAAATCCTTCATCCCGATGCTGATTGGTACAGGATGCGGTGTTCCTGGCATTATGGCTTCCCGGACGATTGAGAATGACCGAGACCGTAAGATGACGATCATGACGACCACCTTCATCCCCTGCGGCGCGAAACTGCCGATTATCGCCCTGATTGCGGGAGCGCTCTTTGACGGGGCGTCCTGGGTTGCGCCGAGCGCGTACTTCGTGGGGATTGGGGCTATTATCTGCTCGGGCATAATCCTGAAGAAGACGAAGCTGTTCGCGGGAGATCCTGCTCCGTTCGTTATGGAACTCCCGGCGTATCATCTGCCGACTGTGGGAAATGTCTTAAGAAGCATGTGGGAGAGAGGCTGGTCCTTTATCAAGAAAGCCGGAACGGTGATTCTTCTGTCCACAATCTTTATCTGGTTTACCTCAGGCTTCGGTATCGTTGACGGACAGTTCGGTATGGTGGACGACTTAAGCGACGGTTTCCTTGCCAATATCGGGCAGGCGTTCGCATGGCTCTTTATCCCGCTTGGATGGGGCGACTGGCAGGCGGCGGTTGCGGCGATCACAGGTCTGGTGGCGAAGGAAAATGTCGTAGGAACCTTCGGTATTCTCTATGGCTTCGCGGAAGTTGCGGAGGACGGGTCAGAGATATGGGGGACGCTGGCGGCAAGTATGACGGCGCTCTCGGCGTATTCCTTCCTCGTATTTAATCTCTTGTGCGCGCCCTGCTTTGCGGCGATCGGCGCGATTAAACGGGAGATGAACAACACGAAATGGACCTGGTTCGCCATCGGGTATCAGTGTATATTTGCCTATGCGGTGTCTCTTTGCATCTACCAGTTCGGGATGCTGTTCACAGGAAAGGCATTGGGAATCGGAACGGCTGCGGCATTCCTGGTTCTGATGGGATTTTTGTATCTTCTGTTCCGTCCTTATAAGGAGAGTTCATCGCTGCACGTTAATATATCTGCCGTAAAAACCAAAGCGATGAAAGTATAGTTATAATTCATTTGCAGCGGTTCCATGCCAATCGGTGTAGCAGGTATAGACAATAACGGAGCCGGCATTATATAATGAAAACAGAGTCATAATCATAAT
>CANODD010000113.1 GCA_947564705.1 uncultured Dorea sp.
GCGCGTCTGGCTTCGGACCGTCCCCGGTCAGGCGGTGTATTACGATGTCGGGCCGAAGTACACAGAGGCACCGGCCGATTAGTTCAAAATATTCATCCATATCAGGGAGAGTGAAGGGGTGCTGCCGATAATAACCGGCCAGGTCGGTGCCCTTCAATATGTGTAACAGCTGTAGTTTGATACCCTGGATATCTTGTGTATTCAGATATCTGACAGTAGCGAGCATATCTTCCGGGGTCTCTCCCGGAAGTCCGAGAATCGTGTGAACGATTACCGGAATATGCGCCGCACGGAGCCTGCAAACCGCCTGCTCAAATACAGGGAGTTCATACCCCCGCCGGATAAAATCAGCGCTTTGCGGGTGTATAGTCTGCAGTCCCAATTCGACCCATACCGGCTTTTGCCGGTTCAGTTCAGTCAGTAATCCGAGAATATCTCCACCGAGACAGTCGGGTCTTGTCGCGATGTCCAGAATCCGAATATCCGGGTGGCAGACGGCTTCGGTAAAAATCTTCCGCAGATAAGGAACAGGTGCGTAGGTGTTCGTATAGGCCTGAAAATAAGCAATATACGAGTTGCCGGAATATTTTGACGAAGCCTGGGACTTTCCCTGTTCAATCTGTTCTGTAATGGAAAGTGTACGGTCTGCGGCAAAATCGCCGGCTCCTCCTGCGCTGCAGAAGATACAGCCTCGATGTCCGAGAGTGCCGTCGCGGTTCGGACATGTCATCCCTCCGTCAAGAGAGATCTTATACATCTTTGTCTGATATGTCTGGCGTAGATAATAATCCAGGGAATAATATCGTTTTTCACCCCAATATACAGCCATATGGCCTCCTCATAATGAAATGATCATACATTGACATCATATCATTCTTCTTTCATCAAATCAATAAAAAGGCTTTTAAATTTTGATCAGATGTAGTATAATAGCTTCTGACAAATTCCAACTGGGTCAATTCAGGCCCCTCAAATCCCAGTGAATATATATTGAGCATTCGTATATATGGAAACAAGTAAAAATCAATAATGAGACAAAACGACGCACATGAAAGGTATTGACTATTAAAAAAGAAAGGACCATTTTGTAAAATGAGAGAAAAGTATGAGTCATTGCCATTAGCTACGCTCAAGGATCTTGCAAAAGCAAGAGGGCTGAAAGGTATATCTACGATGAAGAAGGCAGAATTGGTGGAGCGTATGTTGGAGGAAGATGAGAAAGAAAAGCAGGCGGCCAAAGAAGCGGTAAAAGAAATGTCCGCGAATACCGGAGATAAAGAGATCCATGATATAGACAGGCTGGACAGCGGAGTTACGGCATGCGGGATATTAGAGGTGCTTCCGGATGGTTATGGGTTTATCCGAAGCGATAATTATCTGCCTGGAGAAAGCGACGTTTATGTATCGCCGTCACAGATTCGTAAGTTCAACCTTAAGACGGGAGATATTCTGGAAGGTCATACGCGGATCAAGACACAGCAGGAAAAGTTCAGCGCATTACTGTATCTGACGAAGATTAATTCCATAGACCCGATGAAGGCTATGCGAAGAACGAATTTTGAAGATATGACGCCGATTTTCCCTGACGAACGTCTGCGGATGGAGTGCGGGAAGACGAGCACGGCCATGAGGATTGTCGACTTATTGTCGCCAATCGGAAAGGGGCAGCGAGGCATGATCGTGTCGCCTCCGAAAGCAGGTAAGACAACCCTGTTAAAGCAGGTGGCGTTATCGGTACGCAGGAATAATCCGGAGATACATCTTTTGATTCTCCTGATTGACGAGAGGCCGGAGGAAGTTACAGATATTAAGGAAACCATAGAAGGAGAGAATGTGGAGGTCATCTATTCTACGTTCGATGAATTGCCGGAGCATCACAAACGCGTGTCCGAGATGGTCATTGAACGCGCGAAGCGTCTGGTAGAACATAAGAAGGACGTCATGATCCTGTTAGACAGCATCACACGTCTGGCAAGAGCTTATAACTTGACCGTTCCGCCTTCAGGTAGAACGCTGTCAGGAGGTCTTGACCCGGCGGCCCTGCATATGCCAAAGAGGTTCTTCGGCGCGGCGAGAAATATGCGCGGCGGCGGCAGTCTTACCATTCTGGCGACTGCGCTGGTGAATACGGGAAGCAAGATGGACGATGTAATCTATGAAGAATTCAAGGGCACCGGCAATATGGAACTGGTATTAGACCGGAAATTATCTGAGAAGAGAGTATTTCCTGCCATTGATATTCCTCAGTCCGGGACCAGAAGAGAAGATCTTCTTTTATCCAGGGAGGAGCAGGAGGCAGTCGATTCAATGCGCCGCGCTCTGAACGGTATGCGGGCGGATGAAGCCGTAGAGAATATCTTGAATATGTTCAGCAGGACCCGCAACAATACGGAATTGATCCAAATGGTAAAAAAGACAAAAATCATCTAGACAATATCCTGCTTTTATGGTACAATAACAACGCTGTTTAGAAAACGGATATTGACTGCACGTAATATGTGACGAAATAAAGAAGAGGTGAAAATCATGAAAGAAGGAATACATCCGGCATATCATCAGGCAACTGTAACTTGTAACTGTGGCAATACCTTCGTAACAGGTTCTACAAAAGAAGATATCCATGTGGAGATCTGTTCCAAGTGCCATCCTTTCTATACCGGACAGCAGAAAGCTGCTCAGGCTCGCGGCCGTGTTGATAAGTTCAATAAGAAATACGGAATGGGTAAATAGAGTATACAAGTATCGGGTTGAGGTTGCATAATCTCAACCCTTTTCTGTCGTAGACGGGTAGAGACGTATAATAGGAGAGACGTATATAGGAGTGCAGATATAAGGAAAGAAGGAGAAGCATATGAAATCATCGAACATAGGCGGCCAGGCAGTGTTAGAAGGGATCATGATGAAGCATAAAGACGAATATGCCGTTGCCGTACGTAAGCCGGACGGTGAGATCATCGTACAGAAAGAGACATATAAGAGTATCGTCCATAAGTGGAAGAAGCTGACAGAAATCCCGTTTGTCAGGGGTGTTTTTAATTTTATAGATTCTATGGTATTGGGAATGAAGACTCTGACTTATTCGGCCAGCTTCTTTGAGGAAGAGGAAGAAGCAAAGATGACGGAAAAGGAGGCGGCGAAGCAGGAGAAGAAAGAGAATCTGATGATGGGAGCGACGGTTGTATTCTCTTTGGTGATGGCGGTTGCGATCTTCATGGTTCTTCCGTATTATTTATCTTCTCTGTTGGAGCGGTATATTTCGTCTTACAGTGTGCGGACGGTGATTGAGGGATTCGTGCGGATCGGTATCTTTATCCTGTATGTATTGCTGATTTCAAGGCTGGATGATATCCAGAGAACCTTCATGTATCACGGGGCGGAACACAAGTGTATCAACTGTATCGAGCATGGGCTGCCGCTGACGGTGGAGAATGTAAGAGTCAGTTCCAGGCAGCACAAGAGATGCGGAACCAGTTTCCTGTTTCTTGTACTTGCTATCAGTATCATTATGCTGATTCTGGTAAGAGCCGAGACTCCGCTTATGCGGATCGTGATCAGGATTGTGCTGCTTCCGGTGATCGCAGGGATTTCCTATGAGTTCCTGAAGCTGGCGGGGCGCAGTGAGAATCCGGTTGTTAATTTTTTCAGCAAGCCGGGGCTTGCGATTCAGAAACTGACGACAAAAGAGCCGGATGACAGCATGATTGAGGTGGCGATCCAGGCTGTTGAGGCGGTATTTGATTGGAGAGCGTATGAAGCAGAGAACTTTCACACTGCGGCAGATCATTGAAGAAGGAACGCGGCTGTTAAAAGCGGCTGGAATTGAGGAGGCGGCGCAGGACGCCTGGTATCTGCTGGAGTATACCGCCGGAATCAGCCGGGCAGCCTATTACGGCGAACCGGATCAGATCATGGATGTACGGCAGGCAAAGCGGTATCTGGAATATATAGAGACCCGCGGGAAGCGGATTCCTCTGCAGCATATAACGGGTGAACAGGAATTCATGGGCTATCCCTTCTCTGTAAATGAGCACGTGCTGATCCCCCGTCAGGATACGGAAACCCTGGTGGAAGAAGCATTGAAGGTGATACAATCGTTTGGAGGAAGAAAGATAAAGGTTCTGGATATGTGCACAGGATCGGGATGTATTCTTCTCAGCATCTTAAAAATGTATCCTTCGGCGGAAGGTACGGGATGCGACGTCTCACGTGAGGCGCTTTGCGTCGCAAAGAAGAATGCAGGCCGGCTGGGAGTGGATGCAAGATGGGTGCTCTCTGATTTGTTTGATCAATGGGATGTTCCGGCCGGGTATGATGAGACGGGACAAATGTTAGATAAGAGATACGATATGATCATTTCCAATCCCCCGTATATTCGGACTGCCGAGATTCAAAAGCTCCAGGAAGAGGTGCGCGGCCATGATCCCCGGATTGCACTGGACGGCGGGGAGGACGGGCTTTACTTTTACCGGAGAATTATTGAGGGAAGTATGCTTCATATAGAAGACGGAGGATATCTGTTATTCGAGATTGGGTATGATCAGGGTAAAGATGTGGCAGAGCTGATGCAGAGTCATGGATATGATGATATCGTGATAAAAAAAGATCTGCCGGGTCTTGACCGTGTGGTTATAGGCAGATACAATATGTGAATGCGGTATTGTGTAAGAGATATAGATATGAAACGCAGTATATAAGATAATTCTAGGAGGATGAACAATGTTTGACAGATTAGAAGATCTGCTGATTCGGATGGAGGAGATATTGAGCGAGCTGCAGGAACCGGATGTGGCGAACGACCAGGCAAGGTTCCGGAAACTTATGAAAGAGCAGAATGATCTGTCCCCCATCGTGGAGGCATATAAAGAGTATAAGACGTGTAAGCAGACGATAGAGGACAGTCTTCAGATGTTAGAGGAAGAATCGGACGAGGAGATGCGAGAGCTTGCGAAGGAGGAATTGAGTGACTCCAAGGCAAAGACGGAAGAATTGGAGAAGGAACTTAAGATCCTTCTGCTTCCGAAGGACCCGAACGACGATAAAAATGTTATCGTGGAGATCCGTGCGGGAGCAGGCGGAGACGAGGCTGCATTATTTGCTGCGGAGATCTATCGCATGTATCTGCATTATGCAGAGAACAGACGATGGAAGGTAGAGCTGGTGGAGTGCGAAGAGATCGGCATCGGCGGTATGAAGAACGTTACCTTCATGATCAACGGAAGCGGCGCGTATTCCGTGATGAAGTATGAATCCGGCGTACATCGTGTACAGCGTGTACCTGAGACAGAATCCGGAGGACGAATCCATACGTCGACAATCACGGTGGCTGTGATTCCGGAGGCGGAGGAAGTAGATGTCCAGATTGACGAAAAGGATATCAGGATCGATGTCATGAGGGCTTCCGGAAACGGCGGTCAGTGCGTCAATACCACGGATTCTGCAGTCCGCCTGACCCATTATCCGACGGGAATCGTAATCTACAGCCAGACAGAGAAGTCGCAGCTCCAGAATAAGGAAAAGGCGTTTGCGCTGCTGCGCGCCAAGCTGTATGATATCGAGTGCCAGAAGCAGCATGACGCCGAAGCCGAGGCGAGAAAGAGCCAGATCGGGACGGGAGACCGTTCTGAGAAGATCCGTACTTATAATTTTCCCCAGGGCCGCGTGACAGACCATCGAATCGGTCTGACGCTTTATAAATTGGATAAGATCATGAACGGGGATATCCAGGAGATTATTGACGCATGTATTGCGGCGGATCAAAGCGCGAAGCTTGCGAACATGAATGAGGATTAATACAGTGCCGTACCGGTACAGCAGCGCCGGAAGTCAATCTGCCGTGAACATACAGGCAGATTGATTTCCGGCGTTTTTATTACTTGCTTTTATTACTCATATCTTTCGTCGATTACTCGTTTGGATTTCTTTTCGCTCCGAGGAAGGAGGCCTAATTCGACTACTTTGACAAGCGGTGTGAACCCGATACGGCTCTTGACTGTGCCGGCGATACGTTTTGCCAGGTCAAGGAAGTCCACGCGTCCGTTGGTCTCGACATAGAGACGCATCGTATCCCTTCCGTCCAGATGGGAAATGCGGATCTGGTATTCGCTGGAAACCTCCGGAAATTCCCGGAGAATCTCTTCGATCTGGCTTGGGAATACGTTGACGCCCTTTATCTTCATCATATCGTCGGTTCTGCCCATAATAATGTCCAGGCGCGGGAATCTGCTTCCGCAGGGGCAGATTCCCGGGATGATACGGGACAGGTCGTGCGTCCGGTAACGGATCAGAGGCGCCCCTTCTTTGACAAGTGTCGTGATCACGATCTCGCCGAGTTCACCGTCGGGTACGGGCTTTAGCGTGACAGGGTCGACGATCTCAATATAGAGATAATCGTCCCAGTAATGCATACCCGTCTCATAACTGCAGTTGATGCCGATTCCGGGACCGTAGACTTCGGTGAGTCCGTAGATATCGTAGAGTTCGATTCCCAGTTCATCCCGGATTCTCTGACGCATCTTCTCCCCCCAGCGTTCGGAACCGATCACGCCTTTCTTCAGGCAGATCTTATCTTTGATTCCGCGCTTTTCAATCTCTTCTGCAAGGAGCAGGGCATAAGAAGATGTCGCGCAGATTACGGTGCTCTTCATATCCGTCATCATCTGTAATTGTTTGTCTGTGTTTCCTGGTCCCATAGGGATTACCATGGCGCCAAGCTTCTCGGCGCCTGCCTGAAAACCGATGCCTGCCGTCCAGAGCCCATACCCCGGTGTGATCTGGATACGGTCTTTATTGGTGATACCTGCCGTCTCGTAACAGCGGGCGAACATAACCGCCCAGTCTTCCACATCCTTGGCCGTATAGGGGATGATCACCGGGAGTCCGGTGGTGCCGGAGGAGGAGTGGATTCTTACGATATCTTCCTCCGGGGCGGTCATGAGTCCAAGGGGATAAGCTTCCCTTAAGTCGTTCTTCTCAGAAAAGGGAAGTTTTTCAAAATCTTCCTGGGAGGAGACGCTTTGGATACCTGCATCTTCCAGTTTCCTGCCGTAGAAGCTTCCCGCTTTTATGAGAGCCTTTATCTGCTTGTTTACCTGACTGATCTGTAATTCTGATATCTGCATGATGTTATGATGTCCTTTCTTTTATAGAGCGTTCTTCCATATAGAATTTCTATATAGAGAGTTCTTGCAGTAGATAATTCTTGTAATAGATAATTCTTGCAATAGATAATTCTTGTAACAGATAATTCTTGTAATAGATAGTTCTTATATATAGATAGTTTCTATATATAATGTTCTCTCATATAAGAAAGCGCCCGGAAGTTAAGTTCATGGAATTTCTCCGGAACCCGTTCGCGGATGGCTGTTTTCAAGTCCTCCTCGTTAAGCCCGAGAGCGCCGCTTCGGACTGCGGCGCCTAGAAGCAGGAGGTTAAGAACTTTGGCAGAACCGATCTCCTGACATGCCTGTTCCGTGTCTACTACAAGAAGTTTCCTGGTATGTGTCTTAAGATAGGCGATCATGTCACCGCCGTCGTAAGGGGTGTCGGAAAGTGCCGCTGTGACAGGCATGATGGCGCGCCGGCTTACGATGACCTGTCCGCCGTCTTTAAGATAAGGAAGCATGCGGACCGTCTCCCCCGGTTCGAAACCGATGATGATGTCGGCGGAACCTTTGGCAATCATCGGCGTGTACAGCCCTTCTCCCATACGGATGTGGCTGAATACGCTGCCGCCTCGCTGCGCCATACCGATGGTCTCGGCGCTCATGACAGGAATGTTCTTTTTCATAGCGGCGGAAGCGATTAATTTGGATGCAAGGACGGTTCCCTGACCGCCGACGCCGCATAATACGATGTTCTTATTCATGGCTGCTGTCTCCTTTCGAAGCCTCCGGGCGATCTGCCGCACAGACCGCTGTGCCGGAAGGGATAATGGCGCTGACAGGGCAGAGCCGGCTGCACAGTCCGCATCCGGTACAGAGGGAAGCGTCGACGCCGATCTTTCCGTCCGTTATGATCAACGCAGGACATCCAAGCTTCCGGATGCATTTTTTACAGCGGATACATTTTCCGGTATCGATTTTCATCTTTTCGGTCGGTTTGGTGACGGCGATGCAGGGCGATTTGAAGATAATGGCCTTGACGCCCGGTTCGCCTGCTACGCGTCTGACGCAGGCGGCGGCTGCCGAAAGATCCAGCGGATCAGCCGTTTCTACGATCTTAAGGCCGATACCTCTGAGAACCGCTTCTATATCAATCTTATCCACGATATTACCCATCATGGTGTGTCCGGTGCCCGGATGAGGCTGGTGTCCGGTCATGGCTGTAGTAGAGTTATCCAGGACGACCAAAGTCATGTCTGCCTGATTATAGACGGCATTGACTACCCCGGGTATGGCGGAGGCAAAGAAGGTGG
>CANODD010000114.1 GCA_947564705.1 uncultured Dorea sp.
CTGGCCGTATCTTTCGCGATTTTCAAAACCTGGTTTGCCTGTTTCGTATATTTCATCTAAGCCCTTTCCTTTCCTGTCTTTCCTGATTTTCTGTTACTTCCAAGGTATAATCTTCTTACAAATTCTCATATTCATCATAGATCTCTTCAACCAAAGCATACACTTCCTCTTTGGAAATATTCTTGCATCTTCCCCGCGCCAGCAGCACGCGGAGCTGCTCCTTCATCTCCAGAAGTTCCCGCGCCTTATCCATATCAACGGCAATTACCGCGCCCTTTCTCCTGTCCAGCCGGATAAACCCCTCCTGCTTTAGTATTGAATATGCTTTATTCACTGTATGCATATTGATCCCCACCGTATTCGCAAGCTGCCTTACCGACGGCAGAGAGTCTCCTTCCTGGATCAGATTCATAGCTATCCCCATGATGATCTGATTCTGAAGCTGAACATAGATCGCCTCATCACTGTTAAAATCAACCTCTATCAGCATTGTATCACCTTTTCCCAGCTCGTTTCTTTTGTGCTAGACCTACTATAACATAATTACAAGACGCTTACAAGTATCATGTCGTGAACAATGCTAACATACAAAATCTGCCTGGACGATTGGATCTTCGTACAGGCAGAAATCTGTCTTTTACGCTTCATCGATTGCTTTTCCGATGTCATGACGCATATATTTATTATCAAAATGTACCCATTCCGCCGCCGCGTATGCATTGGCCCTGGCTTCCTTCAAGTCTTTTCCTTTCGCCGTAACGCCGAGCACACGGCCGCCGTTTGTCACAATCTGCTCCCCTTCGAACTTTGTTCCCGCATGGAAGCAATAGTATCCTTCATGCTTCTTGAATTCGTCCAGACCGCTGACGGGAAGTCCCTTGTCGTATGCCACCGGATATCCGTCGCTTGCCAGCACCACACAGACTGCCGCGTTGTCCTCGAACTGAAGGTCTACTTTGTCAAGCGTACCGTCGATACAGGCTTCCACCACCTCAATGATATCATTCTTCATTCTCGGCAGTACCACCTGCGCCTCCGGGTCTCCGAACCTCGCATTATATTCCAGCACCTTCGGCCCCTCCTCGGTCAGCATCAGCCCGAAGAAGATGACTCCTTTAAACGGTCTCCCCTCGGCCTTCATGGCGTCTACCGTCGGCTGATAGATATATTTATTACAGAAATCTTCCACTTCCTTTGTGTAGAACGGACTCGGCGAGAAGGTGCCCATGCCGCCTGTATTGAGTCCCGTATCCCCGTCGCCGGCACGTTTGTGATCCTGGGCCGAGGTCATAGTCTTGATCGTATCTCCGTCCACAAAGGAAAGTACGGATACCTCGCGTCCCGTCATGAATTCTTCGATTACCATCTCGTTGCCGGCGTCTCCGAATTTCTTATCCAGCATAATGCTCTTGACGCCCTCTTTTGCCTCCTCAAGAGAATTGCAGATCAACACGCCTTTCCCCAGCGCCAGCCCGTCCGCTTTCAGAACGATAGGGAACTTTGCCGTCTCAAGATAAGCCATCGCTTTATCCGGGTCTGTAAAATTCTCATATGCTGCAGTCGGAATGTTATATTTCTTCATCAGATCCTTGGAAAATGCCTTGGAGCCTTCCAGAATCGCTGCATTTTTCCGCGGTCCGAAGGTTCGGATACCAGCCGCCTCCAGCTCGTCTACCAGACCGCCCACCAACGGATCGTCCATACCTACGATTACAAGATCAACCTCTTTCTCCTTCGCAAACGCAACGATCTTATCAAATTCCATCGCACCGATCGGCGCACATTCCGCATACTCCGCAATCCCCGCGTTCCCCGGGGTACAGTAGATCTTATCCGCCTTTTCACTCTTCGCCGCACAATACGCAATCGCATGCTCTCTGCCGCCGCTTCCGACAATTAGTACTCTCATATTCTAACCTCCTGCATAATATTCATAGCCCACTTCCTACCGGCTGACAACCGCCCTGCCGCCGCTGACCGACACCCTCCCGTTCGCAATCAGGTCGATGGCTTCAGGCAGGATCTTCCACTCCGCCTGCTCCATCACACGCCTCTGCAAGATCTCCGGCGTGTCCTGCGGCTCTACTTCCACCGCCTTTTGCAGAATGATCGGCCCCGTATCTGTCCCTTCGTCTACAAAATGAACCGTCGCGCCAACTACCTTTACCCCTCTCTTAAGGGCTGCTTCATGCACCTTCAATCCATAGAAACCAGTTCCGCAGAATGCCGGGATCAGAGACGGATGGATGTTAATAATACGGTTCCTGTAACGCTCTATCATTGACGGAGGAATCACCACAAGGAATCCTGCCAGAACGATCAGATCAGGCTTCCATTCCTCCACTGCTTCCTGAAATCTCTCATTGAACTCCTCTCTGGACGTGAAATCCTTCGGCGAAACACATCGGCTCTCAATCCCATGCTTCTTCGCCCTCTCAAGGGCATACGCATTCTTATTATTACTGATCACTCCGGCGATTCTCGTATTCGTAATGCCTCCGGATTCTACTGCGTCGATGATCGCCTGCAGATTCGTCCCTCCGCCGGACACAAGTACAACGACATCTAACATAATGTTACTCCTTTTTCTCCCGCCTCTATACGGCCGACAATGTAGGGGCGCTCGCCTGACGCTTTGATCGCCTCCAAAGTCTTATCCACATCGGCAGAGTCTACCGCAACCACCATGCCGAGCCCCATGTTGAAGGTATTATACATCATCTCCTCGGCAATCTCTCCCTTCTGGGCAAGAAGCTTAAAGATGGCAGGAACTTCATAGCTGTCCTTCTCAATGACCGCCCTCGCTCCTTCCGGAAGCATCCTTGGGATATTCTCGTAGAAGCCTCCGCCTGTAATATGGCTGCATCCTTTTATCTTCACACCGTTATTGCGAATACTCTTCAGAGCCTTCACATAGATCCTTGTCGGCGTGATCAGCGCCTCTCCCAGCGTTTTCCCCAGCTCTTCGTAATATGTATGAAGCGACTCCTCCGTCATCTCAAATACCTTGCGTACCAGCGAAAAGCCATTACTGTGAACGCCGCTTGACGCCATACCGATCAACACGTCTCCCGGCCTGATATCTTTTCCGTCTACGATCTCCTTCTTATCTGCCACTCCGACCGCGAACCCGGCAAGATCATATTCATCCTCCGGCATAAGCCCCGGATGTTCCGCAGTCTCTCCTCCGACAAGCGCACAGCCTGACTGCTTACACCCCTCCGCGACGCCGCTTACGATCGCCGCTATCTTCTCCGGATAATTCTTCCCGCAGGCGATATAATCCAGGAAGAATAACGGTTCGCCCCCCGAGCATGCGATGTCATTCACACACATGGCAACCGCGTCAATTCCAATGGTATCATGCTTGTCCATGATGAATGCCAGCTTTACTTTCGTCCCGCATCCGTCTGTTCCCGACAGAAGGACCGGTTCATCCATCTGCTTAATGCCGCTTAAGTCAAATGCCCCGGCGAATCCGCCAAGTCCCCCCAACACTTCCGGGCGCATCGTTTCCTTCACATGCTTTTTCATCAATTCTACCGACTTATAACCTGCTTCGATATCAACTCCAGCATTCTTGTAATCCATACTTGTATCTCCTTATCGATAATCTGCCTCATTAAAGTGCGCTTCTATACATATATACATATATCTATCAATTGCTTACTTCGCCAGGTATGCCTCATATCCAATCTCATCCAACTTTGCCGCTTTTGCCTGAACAGTTTCCTTCATCTCTTTGGAATAGTCCTTAAGTCTGTTCAGTATCTCCTCATCCGACGTTGCCAGAATCTTCGCCGCAAGGATCGCCGCATTCATACCCCCGTCGATGGCGACCGTTGCAACCGGAATTCCGGGCGGCATCTGAACAATAGAAAACAGGGCATCCTCTCCCGCCAAATTCTTGCCTGACATCGGCACGCCGATTACCGGCATCGGGAATAATGCCGCGCACATGCCCGGAAGATGAGCCGCCATCCCGGCGCCTGCGATGATAACCTTCATTCCCTTACCCTCCGCGGCTTTTGCCCATTCAAAGAAAATATCCGGTTCACGGTGGGCAGAGATAATCGTCATCTCATACTCGATTCCAAACTTTTCCAACATTGCGGCAGCTTTGCTCATCACCTTCAGATCCGAATCGCTGCCCATTACAATTCCTACTCTTGGCATACCTTTTCATCCTTTCTTTTTCGCCTATTGTAAAAAACCTTATACTACCCGCGTCCATAATACCCTATTCCAAATCACTTTTCAATGGATCACATCGAAAATTCCTGAAACGGCTCGTTCAAGATCTCCGTCCCTGGAAGCACGAACCTCCCGTCCAGAAGAAGCAGAATCTCTTCTCCTGCCCGCGTAACCACCGCTATCTTCTTCAATTCTTCATACGGAATCGTGATATCCGTGTGGCACTGATAATATGCCCTTGAGACATCCTCCTTCCTCAATATGGACACGGAGTTATCCTTCGCCACGATCTCCTTCCCGTTCGGATTATATACCTTAATATCCTCACTCCAGCTATAACAGGTATCGCCCACCGCAAAATGCGGTCCCATCTTCTCGGCAATCAAGATCGGCATCTTCTCTTCTATTCCGTATTTCTTCGCCGCCACATATGCCGTCGTGTTGGTTCCGACCGCAAATTCTCCAAGAGGCAGCGTCGCATGCTTATGGAGGATGTTATCATGGATATATTCTTTATTCTCCAATTCCCGTGAGAAATTACCGCAGTTATAATCTGAGATCATTCCGTTGGAAAAAGTAATCTCAAGATCACGGTATTGCAGTTCATGCAGATATACCTTACTCACATGAAGCACACCGTTTGTACCTTCCAGCACAGGCGATGTAAATACCTCCCCCACCGGAATATTCACATCGGCAACGCAATTCTCGAAAATAGTCTCTTTCTGCGGATCATTCAATTCATGGAGCTGTACCCTGAGATCTGTCCGGTTCCCGTTTCCGCCGAGAATATGCACGTATTCTCCCTGATCCAGAGCGTCGATCAGCGCCTGCTGCACCTTCTCATAGACCATCGCGTCCAATGTATTGATACGGATGATCTCATCGAAGATCTCTTCGTATCGCTCTCCGATCTCCGGCACCGGATAGGCGACAATTGTAAAACTCCTCTCATCTCCTCTGATATACTGGTTCGTAATCTGGCTCTGCCGGCTCTGAAGCTTAAGCTGCAGTTCCTCCTGTTTTCCGCTGAGCTTGATCACTTCTTCCTTCTGCTTCGGAGAGAAAGGCTCCTCGCCGAACATCTCGATACACGCCGGCCCCGCGTACTTTCCCGCAAGTTCTTTATAATGTTCATACGTGGTCTGGATTACTTCCAGCTTCCGTTCCATAAATTTCTTATCAAGGAAAACCGCCTGGTCGTTTCGGTGGTCATATTCATACTGTTTATTGGCGACCGCTCCATAATAACCGCTCTTCAAATGCTGCCGTTTTGTCAAGGCGGTGACCGATGAACGGTAGAACACCGGCTTAAGCCCCATCTTTTCGAAATTTTCGACCGCTTTTCGGATCACACGCTCGAATCCCAGCACATAACGGATCTCTACCGTTCCCTTCTTCGTCAGCTCCTTGCCCGTGTTGACAAAACCGATACGGTATCCCTCTGTATAGACGTCCGCCATCTTACAGATCATTTCCTCCGGAAGCTCATTCAGATGCCGGGCGGTCCGAAGTTCATTCTCACTGATATACTCGCCGAATTTATAAAGGTACGCAAGGTTGTCCAGAGATTCCTTCATGATAATGTCTGCCGCAAATGATTCCGCCGGGTCTATCTGCTCCCGAATCCTGTCCGCTACGAATACGTCGCAGTAATCACTGGCATACCAGTAAATGCTGTCCCGGATCCTCCCGAGATCCGGTCTTGCCTCTTCTTCAAACTGATTATAGATCTCGATCAATAATTCAAACAGGATATCCAGATACTCTGTCCTCCGCTCGAATACATACGCGATACTCCCTCTCAGTTCTGCATACAGAAAGCTTAAGAGCTGACCATATTCATCGCCTAATACCCGAACCGCAAAGGACGGATTCGCATAACTTTTCTCATACGCCACCGGAAGAATGTCCTCGTAAAGCCGCCTGTTCTCCTCCGCAAGTTCTTCCCTGCTTCGATCCCAATAAGTTCCCTGCGCCAGCTTATCTCTGACCTCGTCGATCATCAGGACAAACTCCGCCATCTTATGGAAATAATCCATAAACGGCTCTCTCGCCGTCTGCTCGTTCTTCATCTCCCTGATCCGTTCAACCGCCAGTCCATATCTCTCTTCTATCATCTGATAACCCCCCTGATAAATATCGCTGTAAGCCCAAGGAACGCAGTAAGATTAATACCGATTCCCACCTTGCATGTTATATAATTCTTCTCTCTTTCTTTCATCCCCCGTCCGCCCAGCCAGACTCCGATTCCAGCCAGCGCCATCGTACCTAGACCCACGAACCCCAATACCATGCCGACATCTCCCTTTTTCCTGTAAGAAATCTCGAACATCAAAAGTAACAGAAGAAAAACCACAAAAGCATAGCAGCAAGAATAGATCCCCTTCTTTGCATGACGAGGCTTCGCCTGCCCATACTTTGTGATTCTCTTTCGCTGCTTTTCTCTGGCTTTCGCCATCGCCTTTGCCCTATCTTCTTCTGTGACCAGTTTTTTCTTTATTAACATATCTACTCCTTATTACCGCACAGACTGCAAATATCACATATCCGGCCAATCCTCCAACCGTATTCAGGAGGAGATCATCCACGTCAAAACTGCCGACCTTCGTAAGCAGTTGGAACGTCTCTACACACAGACTCAGACCAAAACTATAGAATACCGCCGAAAAACAACTCCGGTATTTACTCGCCATCGGCATAAAAAAACCGAAGGGCATAAAAATAATTACATTTCCAAATAAATTCGTGAACATAGCAAACAGACCGACCTGATCTCGATAATTCCAGAACCGCCTGATTTCTCTAAAGAGTACAAGATTATAGCGATATTCCTGCATTTCTCCTGTCCGTCCGTACCAATCGGAAAAGATTAAAAAATAAATAATAAACACAATATACAACACAAACAATATTTTCCCAAAGATACGGATTCTCTTACTTTGCTTAAAATTCAAATATCAAGCACCCTTTCTATCCGGATTTCTAAAGAACTTTTAAAAAGTAAGTCCCCGCTTTTCCTTCAGCAAACGTGCTCCGCTTACAATTGAGATGATTCCTGCCGCCACTCCCACGACGACTACAATAATCCCCACCGTAATGTTAGCGATTCCGGCAAAACTCATAGCCTTGTATATCTTCTCATTCATAGATCCTTCTACTCCCTTCTCATACACCATACTCTTCATAATATGCGTCGATTGCGGCTTTTAATGTATCATCTATGATAATTCTTCCCTGACACTCCCTATTGTACAGATATTCCACCACTTCCTCCATCGTTACGATTGCATTCGCCGCAAACCCGTACAATTCTGTAATCTCATCCAGCGCGCACTTTTTCCCGCCTTTTCCGACCTCCATACGGTTCAGGGAAACCATCAGTCCTTTAATCTCTACATCTCCCTGGGCCTTAATAATAGGAAATGTCTCTTCGATAGATTTTCCGGAAGTCGTCACATCCTCGATGATCACAACCCTGTCGCCGTCCTTTAATTTACTTCCCAGCAAAATCCCGGTATCCCCGTGATCCTTCACCTCCTTGCGGTTTGAGCAATAACGGATGTCTTTCCCGTATAATTCGCTGATCGCCGCCGCAGTCGCAACGCTAAGAGGAATACCCTTATATGCAGGTCCGAACAGCACGTCAAACTCCAAACCATAATGGTTGTGGATCGCTTTCGCATAATATTCTCCGAGCCTGCGAAGCTGTGTGCCCGTTACATAGGCTCCGGCATTCATAAAGAATGGAGACTTTCTCCCGCTCTTTAGTATGAATTCTCCGAATTTTAAAACATCAGATTCTACCATAAATTCTATAAATTCTCGCTTGTATGCTTCCATATTCTCAAAATCCCCCTTATTGACAGGCTTTTAAGCCTTTTTATCTTTTACTCTTTATCTTACTGCACCATTATGTATCAGTGTACTGTTAATTCAAAGATGAACGTGTCAGTACACTAGGCAGTACTTTATTTGTTCTATTTCTTTTATCAGTCGCTCGTTTTCTTCTCTATTGCTCTTATTTTACTCTTTAGATATGCGATTTCTTCCTTTTGTCTCTGATTCTCTTCTTTCTGTCTCTGATTCTCCTCTTTCTGTCTCTGATTCTCTTCTTTCTGTTTCTGATATTCCTCTTGTAGCTCATCAATCATGTATCTTACCGTATTCCTGTCCAACTCATACAATTCTTTTGAAA
>CANODD010000115.1 GCA_947564705.1 uncultured Dorea sp.
TCGGGATTAAAGGTATTGATCGCCTTGATAAGCCCTATCGTTCCGATGGAGATCAAGCTTGCGACTTATGCATCCAGATGTATCGAGAATGAGATTCTGATGTATCTGCGTAGAAATAACAAGACGAAGATGGAAGTATCCATCGACGAGCCGCTGAATGTAGACTGGGACGGCAACGAGCTGCTTCTGTCAGATATTCTTGGGACGGACGAGGATACGATTTATAAAGACCTGGAAAATGAAGTGGAGCGTAAGTTGTTGATCAAGGCTTTAAGCCGTTTGTCCGGCAGGGAGCGGACGATCATCAAGATGCGTTTTGGGCTTGGGATGCCGGACGGAGAGGAGAGAACCCAGAAGGAAGTGGCGGATATGTTGGGCATCTCACAGTCATACATATCAAGACTGGAGAAGAAGATTATGCAGAGACTGAAGCGGGAAATGGTGAAATATTCGTAGAGAAGCCATGAAAAAGCAGATATATTCGAAAAAAATCAGAAAAATAGAGGTAAAATAGAAAAGTATTCATAGTAAATCCCTATAAAAGATGATATAATGAAATAAAAAGGGGATGAAGGCATGAGACTCAGCTTTATCGGGGCAGCTCATGAAGTAACCGGAAGCTGCCATTACCTAAATGCGTGCGGGAAGAACATTCTGATAGACTGCGGTATGGAGCAGGGACCAGATTTATATGAAAATCAAGAGATTCCTGTTCCTGCCAATCAAATTGATTTTGTTCTGCTGACACATGCACATATCGATCATTCAGGAAGAATCCCGCTTTTATGCAAACAGGGTTTCCAGGGAGAGATCGTCACTACCTTTGCTACGTCGGACTTATGTAATATTATGCTCCGTGACAGCGCCCACATTCAGGAATTTGAAGCGGAGTGGCGGAACCGGAAGGGAAGAAGAAGCGGAGAAGAAGAGTTTGAACCCATGTATACGATGGCAGATGCGGACGCGGCCATCAAGCTGTTGGCGCCCTGCGACTATGAACAGAGGATTACCCTGTGTGAAGGAATCGACGTACAGTTCCATGATATGGGACATCTGTTGGGGTCGGCAAGTATTGAGGTATGGGTTACGGAGGATGGAGACACGAAAAAGATTGTATTCTCCGGTGATGTAGGAAATGCCAACCAGCCCATTATCAAGGAACCGAAGAAAGTGAAGGAGGCCGATTATATTGTAATCGAGTCGACGTACGGCGACCGGACACATGGGACGGATCTGCCTGACTATGTGGGAGAATTCACAAGGATCTTAAGGGAGACGTTTGCAAAGGGCGGCAACGTAGTCATTCCGTCATTTGCGGTAGGCCGTACGCAGGAGATTCTGTACTTTATCCGTGAGATCAAGGAGAAGAATATGCTGCCGGAATTTCCGGGATTCGAGGTCTACGTGGACAGTCCTCTGGCGATAGGGGCGACCAACGTATTTAACAAGAATGTAAAGTCCTGCTTTGACGAGGAAGCGATGGCTCTGGTAGAAAGGGGAATCAATCCGTTATTGTTCCCGGGACTTAAGACGACGATTACCAGCGACGAATCCAGGATGATTAATTTCGACGAGAAACCAAAGGTAATCCTGTCGGCATCCGGTATGTGCGAGGCGGGCCGAATCCGGCACCATCTGAAGCATAATCTGTGGCGTCGTGAGTGTACCATTTGCTTCGTAGGATATCAGGCGGTGGGGACGCTGGGGCGTAAATTAATCGAAGGCGCGGAGAGTGTGAAGCTGTTCGGTGAGAATATCACGGTCAATGCGAGGATTGAGATACTGAGAGGTATCAGCGGCCATGCGGATATGAACGGATTGTTAGACTGGCTTGGCGGATTCGAGAATACGCCGGAGCGGGTGATCGTGGTCCATGGAGAGGATACGGTCACCGATCATTTCGCAAAGCAGGTAGAAGAAAAATTCGGTTGTCCGACGTTCGCGCCGTATTCCGGAGGTACGATAGATCTGCTGACGAACGAGATCGTGACGGAAGGGGTAAAAGCGCCGAAGAAGGTAACAGAGAAGCCGGCTGTCACACGCGCTGTTCATGCGTTCCAGCGTGTGGTTGCGGCGGCAAAGAGGCTGCTTGAGGTGGTCTACAAAAATGAAGGGCTGGCGAATAAAGAGCTGGCAAAATTCGAGACCCAGATCCAGAACCTGGCGGATAAGTGGGACCGCTGATTGTATCAGCGCTGACAAGAAGAGATGATTTTTTTAAAAGAAACAGATTTGCGGCTATGCATTCTGTTTCTTTTTATATGCAGCACCGTGCAGAAGAAGTATGCCGCTAAGGCAGCGTACGGGGCGCGCGGCGAGTAGGGAAAAGTCTTCCCTGCTCGATTGTTATTTTTTACCGGGAAGGGGGCTGTCTTGACAATTATCCCTGGATTCTTCATAATAGGGGTATCGGCAGATCTGTTAGGGAATATAGAATGTCTAGTTAATCTTTTGGGGAGATGGTCGGGTGAAAAGAAAGAAGACACTAAGGGCGAAGATGCTTGGAATCTTTATATTATGTGCGATGACAAGCCTCCTGGCGGCGGGTTTCGTCTCATATATGGCGCTTCGCATGATCAGGGAGAACAGTATCGAGGATAACATGAAGCTCTGTCTGAATCAGATCACGCGGGATACGGACGGCGCTTATTATGACATGCTCAGTATTGCGAACCAGATGAAGCCGGGGGGCCTGGTGGGGAATGTGACGGAGAGTTATCTTGAGGCAGACGATAACTACGAGCGTTTTACACGGCAGAGATCGCTTCGGGAAGAGCTGATAGGGTTGGGTTATGTGAATACAGGGCTGATCGGTGTGTCCTATTATGATATGGGAGAGAAGAAGGAACTTGTGGGCAATATGAACGTAAGAGAGCTGGACGAAGGTTACGTATCTCTCCCGAAAGTCGTGGAATGTGCGGGAAATGTCATGCAGGCGGTTCATCCCTCCCGGCTGGGGATCGACGGGAGGCCGGCGCTGTCCGTCCGGAGAGAGGCTGTCTTCGGAAACGGAAGAAAACTGGATATATATGTGGAGATTGAAGCAGACATGGAAGCTCCGGAGGAGCTGAATCAGGAAAAATGGCCGTATACATACATCCATATGGATCAGGACGGTATTGCCAGGTACAGTACCAATCCGGTCATCATCCGGGGCCAGCAGCTCTTTACGGAACCTCTGTCCCGGGAGGATTACGAGATACAGACGCGGGAAGGTTATAAGATCATGGCGTACCGGAGCAAGATCGGATATATCAATGCGGTAGCGCTTCCGGATAACATCTACCAGAAAGAGATCCATATGTGGAGGATGAGGATGCTGGTCATTATTGCGGCGGCGTTTTTGATCTTCTCCCTCTCTGTCGTATACCTTTACCGCCTGATTTGCCGTCCGCTGAATCAGTTCAGCAGGCAGATGGCAAGGATTGGTGAAGGAGCTTTACAGGAAGCGTACCAGGAGTCGGAGATCGCGGAATTTGACGGCCTGCTGCGGGAAGTAGAACAGATGAAACGCCAGATTGAGAACCTGATCAGCAGCGTGGTTGAGAAAGAGAAGAATATACAGAGAACGGAATATGAGAAGCTTTTGTACCAGATCAATCCTCATTTTCTTCTTAACACACTGAATTCTGTCCAGTGGATGGCACAGATGAGCCATCAGAGAGACATCAGCGAATTCGTCCACAGGCTGAAAAAGCTCCTTTCCTACAATCTGGGAAAGGAAGGAAGACGGACAACGCTTCGGATGGAGCTGGACATTATAAAAGACTATATAGCCCTACAGCAGATGCGGTATGATTTTACGGTGGAGATGTATGTCGAAGAGGGGGATTATCTGGACCAGCCTACAGTGAGGATGTTGTTTCAGCCCCTTGTGGAAAATGCGATCCGTTACGGGCTGGGGGAAGATGAAAAGATCAGTATACAGGTGTTTGAAGATACGGGGCGGAAGCTGGCGGTCATAACCATATTTGACAGCGGAAAAGGACTTAAGCAGGAAGAGATAGATGAGATCAACGAATCCTTCGATTATAACTGGGAGGAGAGAGACGGCAGGAACAGAGGGATCGGGCTTCGGTATGTGAAGGCGATGCTGGATTCCTTCTATGAGGGACAGACGAGCCTGTTCGTGAACAGCAGGAAAGGGCGCGGAACGAAGATAACAATCCTGCTCCCGGTTCGGGACGGTATCTGCGGCAGAGAGCAGGCGGCGGACGGGCAAAGAGAAGAGGGGGTGGAACAGCCAGATGAAAGTATTGATCGTCGATGATGACAAACTCGCAAGAAAAGGTCTGATCGCCATAATGGACTGGGAGAAATATGGATTCGAGGTGGCAGGCGACGTCCAGAACGGGAGAAAGGCGCTGATTTTTTTGAGAGATCATCCTGTGGACATCGTATTTACCGATATCGATATGCCGGAGATAGACGGTCTTCAGCTCATGCAGATGTGCAGAGAGGAATATCCGGATGTAAAGTTTGTAATCTTTTCTGTGTATGAAGATTTCCATTATGCGCAGGCGGCGATCAGAGCGGGAGCCCTGGACTACATATCAAAGATCAGCTTTGACCCGGAGGAATGCGACCAGATCCTCAGGCAGATCAGCGAGAAATATAAGGGAATGTACAGACAGGAAGTGGAGGAAGATCATAGAAAGATTAAAGATCTGGAAGAGCGGTGGCTTCATCCGAAGTGGATCTTTAATGACAGAGAATTCGCCGCTCTCTGTAAAGAGACAGAGGGGATAAAGCTTCGGAGCGCGGAACGGATCTTTGTGAAAAGCTTTCATAATCTGCAGTTTTTGACCGGCGGGGGAGGAGAATTTCCGTCGCTTGATACGGTGGGAGAGATGCTTGGCTGGGCAGGACAGTGGCGGGATAAGATATACGAAGTGTGCAGGAGGGCGCCGGGACGCAGCGATATCCATTCATTTGCGGCGGTTATTACGCATGTGAATGAGAATATTGAGGAGGAACTGAGGTCAGAGGAAGTATCAGAGCTTATCGGAATGAGCAGAAGTTATTTCAGTACAAGATTCAAGGAGATGACAGGGGAGACATTCCATCACTATGTGATCCGGAGAAAGATGAAGGAGGCGGCGGAGCGTATTGCGGAAGGAAAGAAGAGTATTACACAGATTGCTGCGGAGTTAGGGTATAATAATTTTCATTATTTTGCCCAGGTTTTCGCCAGAGAATACGGGTGTACGCCGGCTGAATATAGGAAGAAGGTAAAAAATGTCTGATTTAATTCAGACATTTTTTATACTATGAAAAAAAATATACAAAATCAGAAACAATATCGTCTGGTATATACAAGAGGCAGAAGATAAACTGTAGACAAACAAAAAAGGAAGGGAGGTTTTGGTGATGTATATCAAGAGATTCGTGAAGCATTACTACATTATGCTGGTTCCGGCGCTTCTCTGGCTGTTTTTCTTCAGCGTAGTTCCGATGTTCGGCATTATTATGGCGTTCCAGGATTATAATCCGGGCAAAGGGATACTCCATTCAGAGTTTGTCGGGCTGGACAATTTTGTGTATATGTTTCAGATGAGCGACGTCAGGCAGGTACTGGCCAATACGGTGGTGATAGCCGTGGGAAAGATCGTCGGGAATATTATCATTCCATTGGTCTTCGCGCTGCTTCTCAATGAGCTTTGCCTGAAAAGGATAAAAAGGCCGATACAGACGATTGTATATCTGCCTTATTTCCTGTCATGGGTTATCCTGGCGAAGATCGTATTGAACATTTTCGGGTATACAGGACCGGTCAATCAGCTAATCGAAATATTCGGAGGAGGCCGGATTAATTTCTTCGGAGAACCGGATCTGTTCCAGCCGCTGGTGATCGGCACAGATATCTGGAAAGGGTTCGGATATAATACGGTCGTCTATCTGGCGGCGATCCTGGGAGTAGACCAGAGCCTGTACGAGGCGGCGGCAGTAGACGGCGCAGGCAGGTTCAAGAGGATCTGGCATGTGACGATGCCCGGGATACGGACTACTGTGGCGCTTCTTGCGATTCTGTCCCTGGGAAATGTACTCAATGCGGGATTCGACCAGATCTATAACCTGTATAATCCGCTGGTCTATTCCACCGGTGATATCATTGATACCTGGGTATACCGGGCCGGTCTTGAGAATCTGCAGTATTCGCTCGCCACGGCAGTCGGATTGTTTAAGTCTGTGATCAGCGTGATCCTGATTGCGGTGGGTTACAAACTGGCAGACAAATTCACCGGGTATAAACTATTCTAAGGAGGAGCAGTATGATAGAAAATAGAAGCATGGGCTCGAAGATATTCGATGCCGTTAACGTCGTGATCCTTATCCTGATCACACTGGTCTGTATCCTGCCCGTCTGGTACGTGCTCTGTGTCTCCTTAAGCAGCCGGGAGGCGGTCAATGCAGGACAGGTTGCGCTCTGGCCGGTGGGATTCAATCTGCTGTCATATCAGAAGATTATGGGAGAGAGTGATTTCTTTGGATCCTTTCTTGTATCGATTAAGCGTGTAGTCTTAGGGACTGTCGTCAGTATGGTATGTATTCTCATGGCGGCATATCCTCTGTCAAGGACGAAGAAGCAGTTTCCGAAACGGGACGTGTTCATGTGGATCTTCGTATTCTGCATGCTGTTCAGCGGCGGTACGGTGCCCTGGTATGTGACGATGAAGAACTACGGCCTTATGGACAGTGTGTGGGGACTGGTGCTGGGTATGGGACTTCACGTTTTCAATGTCATCCTGGCAGTGAATTTCTTCAAGAACCTGCCGGTAGAACTTGAGGAGGCGTGCTTTGTAGACGGCGGCGGACCCTGGAGATGTCTGATAACGGTCTATGTCCCGCTGGCGAAGCCGATGGTGGCTACGATCGTTCTTTTTACCATCGTGTCATACTGGAACGAATTTTTCCAGGGGATGGTGCTGAGTACGAGACAGAGCAGCTATCCGCTTCAGACATATATTCAGCAGATGGTGGTGACTCTGGATTATTCGTCCATGAACGTGGATCAGATCGCGCAGGCGATGAAGCTGAATAACCTGTCCCTGGATGCGGCGAAGATATTTATAGCGATGATACCGGTACTGATCGTGTATCCGTTCCTGCAGAAATATTTTGTGTCCGGCATCACGCTGGGCTCCGTAAAAGGATAAAGGAAAAAGAGAAAAGACCAGGAGGAAAAGAATATGAAACAGAAAAGAGTACTCTCGATGATGTGCGCAGCCGCTATGCTGGCGTCATTGGTATCCGGATGCGGCGCTTCACCGGGAGGTGAGCAGAAAGAAGCTGTAAAAGAAGCGGAAGGGACGGCAAAAGAAGACTTGCCGCTTGCGAAGTATCCCGAGACGGTTACGGTACATATGGGAGGCAAGATGAATCCCAACGCAAAGATTCCGGAGGGGATGTCGTTTGACGATAATTCCTATACGAGACTTCTGAAGGAAGATCTGAATATTGAGATCGTATACGACTGGGTTGCGTCCATGTCAGATTTTGACGAGAAGACAAGCCTGTGCATCGGCAGTAATACGGTTCCTGAGATTATGAACGTGACTGCCGCTCAGTACAGGGCATTGCTGAAATACGATATGATACAGCCTCTGGACCAGTATTTTGATGATTACGCGTCAGACGCCCTCAAAAGTTATGTGGATTCCGGAGGGGATGAGCTTATGGACTGTATTACTAATGAAAACGGGGAGATCATGGCGATTCCGGCTCCCAATCTGACGGCAGGGGGCATCAACGAGATGTGGATCCGCCAGGACTGGCTGGATAAGCTGGATCTTGAAGCTCCGCGGACATGGGACGAGCTGGCGGAAGTAGCAGAGGCTTTTGTAAATCAGGACCCGGACGGGAACGGAGAAGACGATACGATCGGAATACTTGGGCCGGGAAATGCAGACCACATGAATGCGGTAGGCGGAAACCAGTTCGGGCTTGATCCTTTATTTAGCTGCTATCAGTCTTATCCTCATTACTGGCTGGAGGGAGAGGACGGCAAGGTTGAGTACGGCTCTGTCCGGCTGGAGACAAAATCAGCGCTTGAGAATATTTCCAAACTATATACAGACGGTCTCATCGACCCGGAGATGCTGGTGCGCAGCGACAGCAAGGAACCGCTTCTGGCAGGAAAGGTAGGAATCTTCTTCGGTCCGTGGTGGTGCGCGTATACATTCGCGGACACGACTCTGTCTGGAGCGGCGGACTGGAGGGCATATTTTACGCCTCTTTCTGAGGACGGAAAATATTATACGCATATGGCCGAGCCTACGACCCAGTATGTTGTGGCCAGCAAAGACTGCAGGAATCCGGAAGCGGCGTTCAAGATCATTAATTCACTGATATCGGCTTTTCCCATGATGATCTTCGCAAAA
>CANODD010000116.1 GCA_947564705.1 uncultured Dorea sp.
TAGCTCCAACCGGACATTCAGCTTCGCAAGCGCCGCAGCTTACACATTCATCACTGATTACGTGTGCCATAGTATGTACCCTCCTTTTTAGAATAATAGACAAAAATTTTGTCTACACATATCATAATACAAATGAAGAAAATATACAAGGGCGATATGATAAAAAGCAAGGGGAATCACAGGTTCTGAATGATTATAAAAAATTAAGAATTTTTTTAACACTTTTTTGGGGAGATGGTGTATAGTGATGTTTGTTAAATGAATTGCTATTACCGTAGGGAGTGAAGTCAGATGAAAAAGAGATATCGTATTGCACTCATCATGCTGTGTATGATAATGTGTATATGCGGGTGTTCGTCAGGTGCGGATACGAACCCGGAGAAGGAATCGGCTGCGACAGATAAAGAGAAGGAATCGGCGGATGTAAAATCAAAGAAAGAGAAAGCATATCAGAAGAAACTGGATATGATAGAACCGTCCGCATACGACAATGTAATGGGGCTTAACCTTAAGAAAGGAACGACGATTTCCGTAATCGGAAAGGCAGAAGACGTTCCGTATTGGGATGAGGTAAAAAAAGGTGCGGAACAGGCCGTAAAAGATATGAATGCGAATCTAGGATATGAGGGCAAGGAGCAAGTTAAGATGACTTACAGCGCGCCTGCTACGCCGGATGACGTGGATGAGCAGGTGAATATCCTGGATGAAGAATTGGCGCGGTATCCGGAAGCGGTGGCGATTGCGATTGTAGATGTGAAATCATGTGAAGTTCAGTTCGATCTTGCCGCGGAGAGCGACATTCCGGTTGTGGCTTTCGATTCGGGAAGTGATTATCAGGGATTAATGGCGAGCGTATCGACGGATAACCGGGCGTCGGCACAGGAGGCGGCGCAGAAGATGGCCGGATTGATGGACGAGAAGGGAGAAGTGATTCTTTTTATCCAGGATTCCAAATCCCAGTCGGCGAACGACAGAGAAAATGCGTTTAAAGAGGAGATTGCGAATAATTATCCGGAGATCTCGGTTGTCGAGACTTATCATATGGATCAGCTGTCTGTTATGCAGGAGATGATAGCGGCAGAGCGAAACGGCAAACCATGGAATGAAGGAGAAGATCAGGAAGCCGGACCGGATGAAGCGGAATCGGAATTACCGGAGCAGGAAGAGTCGGAAACAGGCGGGACGGAAGAGTCGGAACAAGGGCAGTCCGGATCAGGGGAGATAGAACAAGAACAGCCGGAAGACAATGAGAACCGTTCGACGGAGCAAGGGCAGTCCGGAGAGGAGGACCAGGAAGAGGTCACGGCGGATATGATTTCCGAAGAGGATGTGATGGATTATATTTTGGAGAAGCATCCTGATGCTGCGGGGATCTATGCGACGAACGGAGACGCGGTGCGGCTTGCATTGGAGACACTTGAAAGGAACAAGAAAAAAGCACATGTCGTCGGTTATGATGCGAATGCAAGTGAGTTAGAGGCATTAAAAGAAGGAAAAATAGACGCCTTGGTGCTGCAGAATCCCTTTGGGATGGGATACGCCGCCGTCATAGCTTCCGCGAGGGCGGCGCTCTCTATGGGAAACGAGGCCGTCGTAGATACAGGGTACACGTGGCTTACAAAGAAGAATCTGGAAGATGAAAATATTCAAAAATTGTTGTATAACTAACGGAAAATAGTTTGCTATATGAGAAAAAAGAGGCTGCCGCAAAATCGTTGCATTTTGCGGCAGTCTTATGTTAATCATCGGAATCATCGTTTTTTTCAGGGGGCGTCTCAGGCAGATATAGATGGACAAGCTCGATGCGGTTCTTATCTAACCGGTCGACGACCATGTGTATGCCCTCGTCCGTATCAATGGAATCGCCGGCTTCCGGCAGGCGGTCGAGACGTTCGATGATGAACCCTCCGAGGGAATCATATTCGTCTGAATTCAGGTCAAGCTCCAGACGGCTGTTGAGTTCGTCCAGATTGATGGAGCCTTCGACGATATATTCCCGTTCGTCGATCTCCTGTATAAAATCCTCCTCATTTTCATCGTATTCGTCATGTATCTCACCGACGATCTCTTCAAGGATATCCTCCAGAGTGATCAATCCGGCTGTCTCGCCGTACTCGTCAAGGACAATGGCTATATTAAACGAAGCCTGGCGCATCTCCACAAGAAGTTCAGAGATACTCTTATATTCATAGGTAAAATAAGCTTCCCGCAGAAAATCCCGAATATGAAATTCCTTCGTGCTGTCATATAACAGCAAGTCTTTCATATTAATAGTACCAACCACATTGTCCGTAGTGTCTTCGAATATCGGCAGGCGGGTATACTTATCCTCCCGGAAAATGGCAAGCAGTTCATCATAGGTGCTGTTGACGTCTGCGAATGTCACATGGACACGCGGAACCATGACATCCTTGGCTCTGGCGTCACCTAAATCGAACACGTTATTTATCATTTCTCTTTCGCCGGATTCAATAACTCCGTCTTCGTGGCTTACATCGACGATGGTACGGAGCTCATTCTCCGTCATGGCAGTGTTCTTTGCGTTAGGATCTACCCGCAGAAGGAACAGTATGCCGATGGAAAGACCGTTGACCACAAAGATCACGGGCGTCATCAACTTCATGAATATACTGATCACAGGCGCATAAATCAGAGACATCTTTTCGGCATGTATGGTAGCCATCGTCTTGGGCGTGATCTCTCCGAATAAAAGGATCAGAAGAGTCAGGATACCGCTTGCGATCGCGACCATGGAACCGCCGAAGCTGTAGGCAAGCGAGGTGGTCAGTGATGCGGCGGACAGATTGACGATATTGTTGCCGATCAGTATGGCGCTTAACATCTTTCCGGAATCGTCCGTGATGGCAAGAACCGTCTCGGCCCGCCGGTTCCCGTCCTCCGCCAGGGTGCGGATCCGTATCTTGTTAACAGTAGTTAATGCTGTCTCTGCAGATGAAAAAAATGCGGATAACAACAGTAAAATAAAAAGTATAATGAGTTGCGTGGCGTCACTCGAGTCCAATTGATAAGTTCACTCCTTCTTAAATGAAATTCTTGAATAAAATAATAATATTTATTTTTCCTGAAATTAATATACCGCATTCGCAGGCATTTTGCAAGAGTACATTGAATTTCCGGAATATGGGTGTTACAATTTATTTAAAGCATCATACAAAAAAGGCAGGTATATTATGGAGACAGGAATATATAATAGATTATTGGAGATTGTACGTGAAGATCAGGTGAAAATAAATGAGCCGATGAAAGACCATACGACATTCCGGGTGGGAGGGCCGGCAGATTTCTTCGTGACGCCGGAGTCGGCGAATGAAGTGAAAGCCCTTGTGGGTATGTGTAAGGAGGAAGGGACGGACTGCCACATCATAGGCAACGGGAGCAATCTTCTGGCAGCCGACCGCGGGGTCAGAGGCGTAGTGGTTCAGATCGGCAGGGCGATGAACAGGATTGAATGCGAAGGAGGGAGGATCACGGCGCAGGCAGGCGCGCTGCTGTCGTCGGTTGCGGCGCGGGCGCTGGAGGAGGGACTGACCGGATTTGAATTCGCGGCAGGGATACCCGGGTCGCTGGGCGGCGCGTGTGTGATGAACGCGGGAGCTTACGGCGGTGAGATGAAGGACGTGCTGGAGGAAGTTACGGTGCTGACGCCGGCGGGAGAGATCCTTGTCCTTGCGGCAGAGGAACTGGAGCTTGGGTATAGAACCAGCGTCATCGCGAGAAAGGGCTATATCGCTTTGGAGGCGGTCATTCGCCTTAAGAAGGGTGCAAGGGATGAGATCAAAGCGAAGATGGAGGAGCTGAAAGAAAGGCGTGTGAGCAAACAGCCGCTGGAATACCCGAGCGCAGGAAGCACGTTCAAGAGGCCGGAAGGGTATTTCGCGGGAAAGCTGATTCAGGATGCGGGGCTTCGCGGGTTTGCGGTGGGCGGAGCGCAGGTGTCAGAGAAACACTGCGGTTTTGTGATCAACCGGGGAGGAGCGACGGCGGCCGACGTTGCGGAATTGATGCGCCGGGTTGCCGATAAGGTGGAAGAACAATTTGGAGTGAGGCTTGAGCCGGAAGTAAAGAGACTGGGAGAATTCTAAGATGAGATGTGTGATTGTGACAGGAATGTCGGGAGCAGGAAAGAGTACGGCGCTTAAGATGTTGGAGGATGTGGGGTATTTTTGTGTGGACAATCTGCCGGTGCCTTTGATCCCAAAGATGGCGGATCTGCTGCGCGTCCCGGGAAGTGAACTGAATAAGGCGGCCCTGGGAGTGGACATACGGAGCGGGGAGAGCCTGGCGGAGATGGCGGAGGTGCTTAAGGAGCTGGATGCGGCCGGGATGAAGTACGAGATACTGTTCCTGGAATCCTCGGATAACGTCCTGATCAAAAGGTACAAGGAGACACGGCGTTTTCACCCGCTGGCAGGGAATGACGGGCGCGTTGACCAGGGGATCAGGAAAGAGCGGGAACGGATTGAATTTCTCAGAGAGAAGGCGGATTATCTGGTGGATACAAGCCATATGCTCACGAGGGAGTTAAAGACCCAGTTGAATAAGATATTCGTACGGAATAAGGAATATAAGAATTTATACATATCGGTGCTTTCTTTTGGATTCAAGTATGGAATCCCGGCGGACGCAGACCTGGTATTTGACGTGCGTTTCCTGCCCAATCCGTATTATATAGAAGAACTGCGGCCCAAGAGCGGCAATGACCAGGAGGTCAGGGATTATGTTATGGAAAACAGGAAAGCGGAAGAATTCCTGTATAAGATGACGGATCTGGTGGAATTTCTGATTCCGAATTATGTGCAGGAGGGGAAGACGCAGCTTGTGATAGCCATCGGGTGTACCGGCGGGAAACATCGCTCGGTCACGCTGGCGAACGAATTATTTGAAGCCCTTAACCGTGACGAGGACTATGGAATCCGGATAGAACACAGGGATATCGGAAAAGACGCGGTCACAAAAGCAAGATAGGAGTACACAGATGTCATTTTCGGGCATGATAAAGGAGGAATTGTCGGCGCATTATTCGAAAGCAAGGCATTGCCGGCTTGCGGAATTGGAGGCGCTGATCCGTATGTCAGGGGCGTTCGGGGAAGATAGAAAAGGTGTTGCCAGCGTGAGGTTTCATACGGAAAATTTTACAGTTGCAAGAAAATGCTTTACATTATTGCAAAAAACATTTAATATAGATACATGTATCGCAATTCGTAGGAATATGTCAAAGGGGAGCTGCGGCTACAATATTTATGCCAAGGGAGAAGAGCTGCTGGCAGTAAAGAACGCGCTGGTACAGGCGGTCTGCTGTAAGAGGGCGTATATCCGGGGGGCGTTTATCGCGGCCGGTTCCATGAGCAATCCGAGCAAATCCTATCATTTTGAGATCGTCTGTAATAGGTTAGAAGAAGCGGAATATCTTAAAAGTATGATGAATGCGTTTGATTTGGATGCCAAGATCATTGAGAGAAAGAAGACCTACGTGGTATATCTGAAGGAAGGAGCCCAGATCGTAGATGTTTTGAATGTCATGGAAGCCCATGTGGCGCTTCTAGAATTTGAAAACATCAGGATTATGAAGGAGATGCGTAATTCTGTGAACCGAAAGGTGAACTGCGAGACGGCGAACATTAACAAGACAGTGTCTGCGGCTGTCAGGCAGATGGAAGACATTAAGTATATACGCGATACGGTTGGTTTTGACAGGTTGCCTGAGGGATTGAAAGACGTCGCCCTTACGCGTCTTGCATATCCGGATGCATCTTTAAAAGAGTTGGGAGGACTTCTGGAGACGCCAGTGGGGAAATCCGGAGTGAATCACCGTCTCAGAAAGTTGAGTGAGATAGCAGTTAAGTTAAGGGAATAGCAAGGAGGAACAATTTTTTATGACAAAGAAACCTGTTACGATTCAAAACAATATGGATATGGAAGATCGTCCTATTGCACACCTGGTTCAGGAAGCAAGCCAGTACGCAAGCCAGGTATTTATTGAGATTGATAACAAGAAGATCAATGCGAAGAGTATCATGGGGATGATGAGCCTGAAGCTGCAGAAAGGTGAGAGTATCACGGTTGTGGCGGAAGGGCATGACGAGAATGAGGCAGTGGCGGGAATCGAAGATTTCCTGGTTGCTAATTCTTAATGGTACATGATCGGGAGTATCCATTCTTGCGGATACCATCTTGTGCGGAAAGACTGCAGGACGCAGATTTTCGGTATGGATGTGATTGAGAGGAGCCCGAATGAGTATACATAGCAGGTAACTGACAGAGGGCATGAGAATGCCCTCTGTCGTGTTATATGAGACATGCGAAAGGGGAAGTGAGTCTATGAAGAGAATGTTGTTTGTGTATAATCCGCGTGCAGGGAAGGGACTTTTGAAGCCCCAGTTATCGGATATTATCGATATTTTTGTGAAAGCAGATTACGAGGTAGTGGTATACCCTACGCAGGCGTACCGGGATGCCTATAAGAAGATACGTGAATTTGACGCCAACAGATATGACCTGATTGTCTGCAGCGGGGGAGACGGTACGATTGACGAAGTGGTGACGGGGATGATGCAGAGGAGAACCCGGATACCGCTGGGGTATATTCCAACAGGGACTACGAATGATTTTGCCAACAGCCTCCACATACCCAAGGGAATCCTGAAAGCGGCCGACAATGCGGTGAACGGGATTGTATTTCCCTGCGACGTGGGAAAATTTAACGACGATGTCTTCGTGTATGTTGCGGCGTTTGGTATATTTACGGACGTATCCTATGAGACAAAACAGGAAGTGAAGAATATCCTGGGGCATCTGGCGTATGTCCTGGAAGGAACGAAAAGACTCTTCAATGTGCCGTCCTACAGGATCAAAGTGACTCATGACGGGGAAGAGGTGGAGGATGAATTTATTCTCGGAATGGTGACCAATTCCCGCTCCGTAGGGGGATTCCGCAACATGATCGGAAAAAATGTTGTGTTTGACGACGGCCTGTTCGAGGTGACGCTGATCAAGAAGCCGAAGAATCCCATTGCGCTGCAGGAGATTATCGCCGCGCTGCTGATTGAACAGGTAGATACGAAGCATATGTATACCTTCAAGACAGGGCATATCACGTTCGAGTCCCTGGAGGAGATTCCGTGGACGCTGGACGGGGAGTTCGGCGGGGAGCACGACGAGGTTGTGATAGATAACCTGAAGCAGCAGTTAGAGATCATGGTGCCCAAGGAACATGTGGCGGCGCTTGGGGAACTGCCGGAAGGTACAGTGGAAAAACCGGAGAAGCTTACCGATATGATAAAAGGTGTTCTGGATAAGAATATGCCGGATAAGAAGTAAAAAAACCGTTGACATCCCGGGAAAAGGATGTTATAGTATCAAAAGACTGCCGAAGACAGCAGGTGCGAAAGCGTAAGTAGACCAACGCCTGCCGAGGAAAGTTAGATTCGATAATTTAGAATTTACGACGCCTCTTTGTCTTTGACAAGGGGGCGCATTTCTATTATATATGATGCCCGGAGACAACAGGTATTGTAAGAGCGCTTTTCTTTGAGACGCAGTCGAGTATCATGTATTTCCTGAATTCTATATATGGAACGGCGGAAATACACCAAATATATAAGGAGGTGCACCATTCGTGGCAAAAGTTGAATTAAAACAGCCAATTGTACAGGCTATTGCAGACGATGTCAAGGGTGCGGCAAGCGTCGTATTAGTTGACTACCGCGGACTTACTGTTGCGCAGGATACAGAACTTCGTAAGCAGTTGAGAGAAGCCGGGATTGTCTACAAGGTTTGTAAGAACACAATGATGAAGAGAGCTTTTGAAGGAACGGAATTTGCAGGACTTGACGAGCATCTGGAAGGTCCGAGTGCGTTGGCTATTTCAAAAGACGATGCGACGGCTCCGGCAAGAATTCTCAGTAAATTCGCGAAGGACGCTAAGGCTCTTGAGTTAAAAGCAGGTGTGGTGGAAGGTGCGGTATATGACAGCGCTGCATTGTCAGAGCTGGCTAAGATTCCGTCAAGAGAAGAGCTGCTCTCCAAGCTGCTTGGAAGCCTGCAGTCACCGATTACCAATCTTGCCCGTGTTCTTAATCAGATCGCAGAGCAGGGCGGCGCGGAAGCCTGTGCGGCAGCGGCGGATTCTGCAGAGGAAGCGGCAGAAGCTCCGGCGGCAGAGTAAGATATCCGACCGGTCGGCAATAAAGTTCAAAGGAACTTTCGTATCTACAGGATACAGACAAATCATATTAATATAATGGAGGAAAATATAATGGCAAAGTTAACAACAGCTGAATTTATTGATGCAATCAAAGAGTTATCAGTATTAGAGTTGAA
>CANODD010000117.1 GCA_947564705.1 uncultured Dorea sp.
CGCTGGGATATATCAAAGAAGAATTTTCGAAATGCAGAACCATGGGATCGGAAGACGCGATGGACGGATTCGTCCACATCCGGAAAGCACATTGTATGTTCGGATGGGACTGGGGAGCACACTTGCCGGACGCCGGGATTTTCCGTGAGGTGTCGCTGATCGGGGTGAAAGGTGCAAGACTGGACAGTGTTTATATCAGGCAGGAGCATCTTGAAGAGAAGGTTGTACTGCATCTTCAGGTAGAGGACGAATCTGTATCGGATCTGCCGAAGACGTCTTATACCGTAGAAATCACGTCTCCGGACGGAAGAACCCAGAGTTATCAGGATTCTCCGAAGGAAATCGGTATTGAGAAGCCTATGCTCTGGTGGCCCAATGGCTATGGAGAACAGCCGCTTTACACCGTTAAGGTGACGTTATATGCAGAAGGGGAGGCCGCCGATGTCTGGGAAAGAAGGATCGGTCTTCGGACTCTGACTATGAGGACGGACAAAGATGAGTGGGGAGCGCGTTTTGCTCACGAGGTGAACGGAGTGGCAATCTTTGCCATGGGAGCGGACTATATCCCGGAGGATCATCTTCTTGGAAGAGTGACGCCGGAAACGACCAGGAAACTTCTCAGGCAATGTGTTGCGGCGAATTATAACGCAGTCCGTGTATGGGGCGGCGGTTATTATCCGGACGACTGGTTCTATGATATCTGTGACGAGCTGGGGCTGATCGTATGGCAGGACTTTATGTTTGCCTGCGCCGTATATGAATTGACGCCGGAATTTAAGGCAAATATCCGCCAGGAATTTATTGATAATATAAAGCGTCTCCGGCACCATGCGTCGCTGGGACTCTGGTGCGGAAATAATGAGATGGAGATGTTTGTGGAGGAAGGGCACCACTGGGTGACCAAGAAGACGGAAGTGCGGGATTATATCATTATGTATGAGCAGATGATTCCGGAGATCTTAGAGGAGTACGACCCGCAGACCTTTTACTGGCCTGCAAGCCCTTCGTCGGGAGGAGCATTCGATGAGCCGAACAGTCCGGACAGAGGCGACGTGCACTACTGGAAAGTGTGGCATGGGAACAGGCCGTTTTCCGAGTATCGCAAATACTTCTTCCGCTATGCGTCTGAATTCGGGTTCCAGTCCTTTCCCGCCAGGAAGACGATCGAGACTTTCACGGATGACCCGAAGGATATGAACATCTTTTCATATGTTATGGAAAAGCATCAGAGGCAGTATGGCGCCAACGGGAAGATCATGAATTATATGCAGCAGATTTATCTGTATCCTTCGGATTTTGAAAATGTTATTTACGCCTCGCAGCTTCTGCAGGCAGATGCGATCAGGTACGGCGTGGAGCATTTCAGAAGGAACAGGGGGCGGTGTATGGGAGCGATCGTATGGCAGCTCAATGACTGCTGGCCGGTGGTTTCCTGGTCCTCCATTGATTATTGCGGAAGGTGGAAAGCTTTGCATTATGCAGAGAAGCGGTTTTTTGCGCCGCTTATGATCTCCTGCCAGGAGGAGGGGATGATGACGCAGGAAGCCGATATGAATCGCGAGCATTTTGAATTTGATAAATCTGTCCGGCTGAATGTGGCGAACGAGACCAGGAAGGAACAGAGGGTGCAGGTCTCATGGGCGCTGCGGAATGCAAAGGCGGAGATTTTATACGACGGGGGAACAAGGGAGCTTGAAGTTCCCGCGCTTTCCAGTATGTGGCTTGACAAGGTGCTTTTGCCAAAGGCTGATATTTTTTCAGAGTATGTAAGTTATGAACTGCGGCAGGAAGGCAAAGTTATCTCCGAGGGAACCGTCATCTTCTCTTATCCAAAGTATTTCAGATATGAGGAGCCTGATCTTTCTTATCGTATAGAGGGGGATGAGATCATCATATCGGCAAAGGCATACGCAAAAAGCGTAGAGATACAGAATGCGGCTGAAGATCTTGTGCTTTCGGATAATTATTTTGATATCAACGGCGGTGAGAAGCGGGTGAAGATTATTTCCGGGGAGGCGAAAGGCATCCGATTGAAGAGTGTGTATAATATCCGATGAGAACTATACTTTTTCAGCGGGATAGCGTATGCTGAAGCCAGAGCTACATCGGAGACAGACCTATTAAAAATGGGGGGAGAGATACGGTGGAGAAAGATACATCCAATACGATCAGACGTGCGGAGCATTTTCAGATGATACTCATCGGAGAGGGAATCGTGGTGGGAGGCATCGCAGGGCTTGTGATTGTCCTGTACCGGATGGTTCTGGAGTACGCGGGGCTTTGGCTTAATATGATCCTTAGGTTCTGCGGACGGCATCCGCTTCGGATTGCAGTCTGGTTTCTGCTCCTGATTGTGCTGGCGGTCTGCGTAGGAAAGCTCGTGAAGTTTGAACCTATGATATCCGGAAGCGGAATTCCGCAGCTTGAAGGAGAGATGACGGGGAAGATTGATCAGAAATGGTGGCGTGTGCTTCCGGCCAAATTCTTCGGAGGTTTCTTATGTCTCCTGGGAGGGATGGCGCTTGGAAGGGAAGGACCGTCTATCCAGTTGGGCGCCATGGTAGGAAAAGGGGTGTCAAAGGGGCTAGACAGGGGGATTACAGAAGAGAAGTTTCTCCTGACATGCGGCGCGAGCGCCGGGCTTGCGGCGGCGTTCCATGCGCCGCTGGCCGGCGTGATGTTTTCCCTGGAAGAAGTCCATAAGAATTTCTCGGTGTCCGTGTTGGTGTCGGTTATGACTGCTTCTCTGACGGCAGACTTCATGGCGTCTACGGTGATGGGAGTGGAATCTGTATTCCAGTTTGAGATCATTGAGGCTTTGCCGCAGGAATATTATGGGATGATTCTGGTATTGGGGATTGTATTGGGGGCGCTTGGGGCATTTTATAACTGGTTCACGCTGAAGGTACAGTCTCTGTACCGCCGGGCGAGGAGATTAAGTGTGACGCAGAAGCTTATGATTCCTTTCCTGTGTGCGGGTGTGCTGGGATTTACCGCGCCGAAGCTTCTTGGAAGCGGGCACAATCTGCTTGAATATCTGACGTCGGAGGACGTGCTGCTTGGAACGGTACTGCTGATCTTTGCCGGAAGGTTTTTATTCTCGGCAGTCTGTTTCGGGTCGGGAGCGCCGGGGGGCATCTTCTTCCCGCTGCTGGTATTGGGAGGATACATAGGAGGAGCTTTTGCGACGGTGTATGTACAGTATATGGGATTGGATATGATGTATATCAATAATTTCGTCGTTCTGGCTATGGCGGGATATTTTGCAGCCATCGTCCGCGCGCCGCTTACCGGTATCATATTGATCTTTGAGATGACGGGATCGTTAAGCCAGATGCTTTCTTTGTCGATCGTGTCTGTCGTGGCGTATATGGTGGCGACGCTGCTTAAGTCCAAACCGATCTATGAGAGTCTGTTGGAGAGGATCTTAGAACAGCAGGGGCTTGAGACGCCCAAAGACCGTGGGCAGAAAGCGCTGTCCAATTATGTGGTGCATCAAGGATCAAAGCTCGAGGAAGCATTGGTCAGCGAGATAGAATGGCCGAATAACTGTCTGCTTGTAGCAATCCAGCGCGGGTCGGAGGAGATCATTCCCAGGGGAAGAACCAGGATGCAGACGGGAGACGTGCTTGTAGCTATGACGAATGAGAGAGATATGCCTGCCGTGCATGACGAGATGGAACGTTTATGCCGACAGGCTGTCTGAAAATTAGATAATACAGGTATAATCATGCCGTTTTTTTTACAGACTAAGAGAAAATGTAGAAAGAAGGGATAGATTATGGAAGAGCAGACAGTCGCACTTTTGAAGGAATGTAATGCCGGATGCAAGATGGCGATCAATAGTATGGAACGGTTGAAGGAATATGTAAAGAATGCGTCGCTGAATGAGCTGTTGGAGGAATATAAGAAGCAGCACAGGGAACTGGAAGAGGAATCGGCCCGATTACTGGAGGAATCTGGTGAAACGCAGAAACAGCCGGATCTGATGGCGTCCGCATTTTCCTGGCTTACAACAGAGCTAAAGATGATGGTACAGGATGACAGTACACAGATAGCCAAAATTTTGATGAATGGATGCAACATGGGAATCCAGTCGGTCAGCGAGTGTATGAACAAATGTCCAAAGGCATCACACGCCGGTATGTCATTGGCGAAAAAATTGGTAAAATGTGAAGAAAAACTTATGGAAGATGTGAAGAAATTTCTGTAAAATCTTACGAAAATGGAACAAAGAAAAGAAAAATCCTTGAAATTAAAAAAAGAGTGTGCTATTATGTAAAACAAATTTTAATCTGGTAAAGCGTTGAAAGAGACTCTGTCCTTTGGAACTTGACAGGAATAAGGCGTCACCGACTGAGAGCGCCTTTTGAGGAATAAGGACAATAGGGAACACTCCGGAGCAGACCGGTTGAACGAAGTAAGGAGTAGGCCGGTACGTGAACGCGCGTTAAGCGTAAGGAGCTGTACAAGATATTCTTGCACGGTCCCTGAGAGGGGAACCCGGAACAACAGCGGGTTCAATGCGGGTGGTACCGCGGGTAAATGTAAGATATCCGTCCCGGAATACAGACATGTATTCCGGGACTTTTTTATATGCAGCCTCGTGCAGAAGAAGTATGCCGCCGGGTACATGGCATGAAACCAGTAACACATACAGCGAAAAAGGAGGACTACCATGGATTATTTAACAGGAGTAAGACGCAAAGAAACATTGGAGATCAGTGAGCTGATGGAGAAGGCAGAGCCGGGGCAGAAGGTTAAGGTCAATGGGGCGATACATACCATCCGCCATATGGGAACGGTAGCATTCGTAATCCTGAGGAAAAGAGAAGGTCTGCTCCAGGGCGTCTATGAAGAAGGAATTGCGCAGTTTAGGCTAAAAGACGTCAAAGAGGCGGCAGCCGTAGAGATAGAGGGCGTATTGGAGGAAAACCAAAAAGCGCCGAACGGTATTGAGATCCGTATGGAAAAACTAAAGATTCTAAGCGAGCCGGCGGCCGACAGGATGCCCCTTGCGATCGCCAAGTGGAAGTTAAATACCTCTTTGGAGGCAAAGCTTAATTATCGTTCTATCTCATTGAGAAACGTGAGAGAACGCGCGAAGTTCAGGATTCAGGAAGGGCTGACAAGGGCGTTCCGGGATTTCCTTTATGGACAGGGATTTACAGAGATCCACACGCCGAAGATCGGCGCAAAAGGAGCGGAGGGCGGAGCCAATATCTTTAAGCTGGATTATTTTCATCGTCCGGCAGTGCTGGCGCAAAGCCCGCAGTTCTACAAGCAGATGATGGTGGGAGTGTTTGACAGGGTATTTGAGACGGCGCCGGTATTCCGCGCGGAGAAGCACAATACGAAGCGTCATCTGAATGAATATACCAGCCTGGATTTTGAGATGGGTTATATCGACGGGTTCGAAGACATAATGGCGATGGAGACAGGATATCTTCAATATGCGATGGAGCTGCTTGCGAAAGATTATTACAGGGAGCTTAAGATACTTGATATCACTCTGCCGGAGGTAAAGCAGATTCCGGCGGTGAAGTTTGGAGAGATTAAGGAAGCGGTGTCTGAAAAATACGGGCATAAGATGCGGAATCCATTTGATCTGGAACCGGAAGAAGAGCAGTTGATCGGCCGGTATGCGAAGGAAGAGTGGGGAAGTGATTTTGTATTTGTGACGCATTATCCTTCTAAGAAACGCCCCTTCTATGCCATGGATGACCCGGAAGATACGAGATATACCTTAAGCTTTGATCTTTTGCTCCGGGGAATGGAGATCACGACGGGAGGCCAGAGGATTCATGATTATCATGCGCTGACGGAGAAGATTGCAGCCAGAGGAATGACAGAAGAGGGTATGGAAGATTATCTGGATACATTTAAGCATGGAATGCCTCCTCACGGAGGGTTGGGGATCGGCCTGGAGCGTCTGACGATGAAGCTGGTGGGGGAAGATAACGTAAGGGAAACGACGCTGTTTCCGCGGGATCTGAGCCGCCTGGAGCCGTAAAGCAGATAGAAAGAAGCCTTGAAAGTAGTATAGTATAGTATAGTGAAGCCTCATCCGGTCAGAAACTTCCGATGCCTGGCCGGACGGAGCGCTGATAGCAGGAGGATGGATATGGCAAATAAAATATCAGATGAGACGATTGAATATGTAGGGATTCTGGCAAAATTAGAACTTTCCGGCGAAGAGAAAGCGGATGCCAGAGCCGATATGGAGAAGATGCTGGATTATATAGATACCTTGAATGAGCTGGATACAGAGGGGATTGAGCCGATGTCACACGTGTTCCCGGTCAATAATGTATTCCGTGAAGATGTGGCAAGCTGTATAGACGGAAGCGAGGACACCCTCGCCAACGCCCCGCTGAAAAAGGAGAACAGCTTCAAGGTGCCGAAGACGATCGGATAGGAGGAGGCAGTGAGGATGGATATTACAAGTTTGACGGCAGTAGAATTAGGAAAGAAGATCAGGGCAAGGGAGATATCCGTAGTGGATGCGGTTACGGCTTCTCTGGATCAGATCGAAAGGGTTGAAAAGGATGTACACAGCTTTGTGTCCGTTGACCGGGAAGGCGCGTTAAAGCGGGCGGCCAGGCTTCAGGAACAGATCGATGACGGGAGGATTACAGGACCGTTGGCAGGCGTTCCGGTGGCGGTTAAGGATAATATGTGTACGAAGGATATGACGACTACCTGCAGTTCCAGAATACTTGAGAATTTCGAACCAACGTTTACGGCGGAAGCGGTCAGGAGGCTTGAGAAGGCAGGAGCAGTTATAATCGGAAAAACAAATATGGACGAATTTGCCATGGGAAGCACAACGGAGACTTCTTACTATGGTGTGACAAGGAATCCCTGGAATCTCAGGCATGTGCCGGGAGGTTCTTCCGGAGGCTCCTGTGCGGCGGTGGCAGCAGAAGAATGCCCGTATGCACTGGGATCAGATACAGGCGGGTCCATCCGTCAGCCCAGTTCTTTTTGTGGAGTGGTAGGAATCAAGCCGACATATGGTACGGTGTCCCGGTATGGATTGATTGCTTATGGTTCCTCTCTGGATCAGATCGGACCGATTGCAAAGGATGTGACCGACTGCGCGGCAATCCTGGAAGTCATTGCCGCCCATGATCCGAAGGACAGCACGTCCATTGACCGGAGAATCTATGTCCATACAAACTCCGGTAAGGTACGTTCCGGCGGGAAAGAGGAGGTCTGTCCGGCGGGCTATGATTTTACAGGCGCGCTGGTGGATGACGTGGCGGGGATGAGAATTGGCATTCCTAAGGATTATTTCGGGAAAGGGCTGGATGCGGAAGTCAGGGAGAAGATTCTGGAAGCCGTCCGGACGTTGGAAGAACGGGGCGCCGTCGCGGAAGAGTTCGACCTGGGACTGGTTCAGTATGCGATCCCTGCCTATTATGTGATCGCCTCTGCGGAGGCAAGTTCGAATCTGTCCCGGTTTGACGGTGTAAAATATGGGTATCGAACGGAAGAGTACGAGGGGCTTCACAATATGTATAAGAAGACGAGGTCGGAAGGATTCGGAGCGGAGGTGAAGCGACGGATCATGCTGGGGTCCTTCGTCTTGAGTTCAGGTTATTACGATGCGTATTATCTGAAAGCCCTGCGGACGAAAGCGTTGATTAAGCAGGAATTTGATCGTGCGTTCGAGAAATATGACGTAATCATCGCACCTGCGGCTCCGACGACGGCGCCGGAGCTTGGAAAGAGTCTGAGTGATCCGCTTAAGATGTATCTGGGGGATATCTATACGATCTCGGTGAATCTGGCGGGGCTGCCGGGAATCAGTATTCCGGTGGGGACGGATTCTAAGGGGCTTCCTGTGGGAATGCAGATCATCGGCGATTGCTTTGAAGAGAAAAAAATCATCCGGACGGCGTATACGCTGGAAAAGACGAGAACCTACGAAAGACCGGAGATGATAAATAATATGTCAGAAAAGAAAGAGCCGGCCATAGGCCGAAGGGGAGAGGACGATCAGTGTATGAAAGGAGGCAGAGCGTAATGGCAAAGCAGTATGAGACAGTAATCGGGCTTGAGGTTCACGTGGAACTTGCGACAAAGACAAAGATTTTCTGTTCCTGCAGTACGGAGTTCGGCGGCGCGCCGAATACCCATACCTGTCCGGTATGTACGGGAATGCCGGGATCTCTGCCGGTTCTGAATAAACAGGTGGTAGAATATGCCATGGCGATTGGCCTGGCGGCAAACTGTGAGATTACAAGAGTCTGCAAGTTCGACCGTAAGAATT
>CANODD010000118.1 GCA_947564705.1 uncultured Dorea sp.
GTTCGTCAGAGCGATTACTTTGCAATTTGACATAGGTGCGTCCTCCTTTCGCATAAATTTAGCCACTTTGTCAAGGTGACTATGTAAAGGATTCATGACAATAAAAAAGCCGACTGGCTGTTTTGTTTAAAACTACACCAATCGGCTATGTAAAAATTTATTCTGTTTTATTATCCGTCTTATCTGCTCTTTCGTGATAAGGCTTCTTTTATTCTCACTGTATCCCATTTCTCTGGAAACAATACCGCCATAATATGAAACGCATCCATCAGCCCTGCAATATACGCATGAGTGCCATATTCAAAATCCTGCTTATCCCTGCAATCTAAAAGGCGTTGGCAAACTGCCCTCTGTTTTTCTGTCAAATCAAGCTGGTTAAAGGCATCCTCTGCACTTCCCTCATTATTACTGTCTTTTTGATAACTCGCATCCGCTTTTAACAATTTCAATACAGATTCGTCTTTTAGCTTTTCGACTGCTATCTTCACCAGTTCTTTAAATTCTTTATCGCACATCACTTCCTCCTGCCAGTTCTACCCTTAATTTTTTTATAGGTGCATGGACAACCTTAAAAATAAGTTCGTCAACGCAGTCTGTATATCTGCCTTGCTGTATAAGCTGATTTTTTAATCCTACAAGGCTATGTAACAGGAGTTTTCTTTCTTCTCCATCCACATATAAATGACTTTTCTTTTCTCTCATAAATGCCACCGTCCTTTTTGCTTTCATTATATAGACAGAAAAAAGAATAATCAAAGATGCAAATGGAAGAAAAAAATAAGCGTACCACTATTTCTTAATGATACGCTTATGATTATCAGATAACCTCAAAATGTTTCAAAGCATCCTTTATGGCTTCCACTTTCTCCGCTGTCGGGTGTTTCCTCGGCTGTTTCAATTCCTCTACCGCATTAGGGGCATCATACATCGGCAATCCTAAATCTCGTTTTACCTCTGCGATATATGCGGTATGTACTTTGAAGCCATACTTCGCTTCTATGTACTCCTTAATCATCTTGTATGTAACCCGCTCTTTCGGCTTGTACGCTTCGGCTCTCTTGGCGATATTATCAAGCGGCACTTTTCCCTCACCCTCGCCAAACTCGACTTTTACGTTGATTACGCTATCAGGTTTTTTGTGGGAAAGCATTACAACCGTCTCAACGTGCACCGAATGTGGGAACTGATCCACCGCCCTCGCTCTCTTCACTTCATACCCTTCTCCACACAGGTACTTTACATCCCGCGCCAATGTTGCCGAATCACAGCTCACATACACAATCTTCTCCGGTCCCATCTCAGCAATCGTTCGAAGCAGAACTTCATCACATCCCTTTCTGGGCGGATCTACGACCACTACATCCGCACATGTCCTCTTCTCTTCGTTTTTTTCATTATATTTCCTATAATAATCCGGAAAGACCTCTTCTGCTTTCCCTTCAAAGAACTTCGCATTCGTGATCCCGTTAATTCTCGCATTACTTCTTGCATCCTCAACCGCCTGTGGCACGATCTCAACCCCATATACCTGTTTTGCCTGCTTCGCAAGAAACAAAGAAATCGTTCCAATCCCGCAATACAAATCCCATACAGTTTCTTCCCCGTGCAGTCCGGCATAGTCAAGTACCAGCCCATACAGCTTCTCTGTCTGTACCGGATTCACCTGATAGAATGACAAAGGAGAGATCTGATACTTCACATCTCCGATATAATCTGTAATAAATGGTGTGCCCCACAGGACTTCATAACTGTCTCCCATGATAACATTGGTCCGGCTGGTATTCGGACTAATCGTAATACTGGTCATTCCTTTTAATTCTCTAAGTTTTTGCAGCAGCCTACTCACATTGGGAATCTTTCTTCCATTAGCCACAATACACACCATGATTTCTTTCGTTGCAAATCCATACCGGATCAACACATGGCGGATCAACCCACTTCCGGTCTTCTCATCATATGGCTGGATATGGTTTTCCTTCATAAAACCCAGCACAATCTCCAGAATATCCTTATTCACCGGCACCCCCAACGCACAGTCTGTATTAGCGATAATATCATGCGTACGGCCGGCATAGAATCCTGTGACAGTCCGTCCTTCCTTATCGGACCCAAAGGGAAATTGCGCCTTATTCCGATAAGCAAAGGGATGCTCCATCCCGATGATCGGCTCCATGATCTCCTCCAGATCTTCTTTGGGTATCCCGCCGATCCGCATAAGATTTCCCCTTACCTTCTCTTCCTTGAACTGAAGCTGCCTTCCATATTCCATCTCCTGAATCTGGCATCCGCCGCATTTTCTGGCAAGCGGACATACCGGATTCTTAACCCTGTATTCTGACGGGGTAATGATCTTTATCAGCTTCGCGTAACCGTAATTCTTCTTGGCCTTCATGATCTTTGCTTCTATCACATCCCCGATTACAGCATCCTTTATAAATACCGTATATCCGTCTGCCTTCCCGATTCCCTCGCCGTTCGTCCCTATATCCTCGATCACAACCGTAATTAAATCATTCTTCTGCATATCCGTCTCCTCTTCTATTTGATAAATACACGCCTGGCGTGTATGATAATGAAAGTTCGTCCCAGATTTCTCGAATCCTTCTTAACTCATAAATACACGCCTGACGTGTATGATAATGAAAGGACGCAGTAAACAAGATAGCATTTACTACGCCCCCTTTAAAGACTAAATTAAATTATATTATATTATTATTATATTATCATATTACGCGTTTCCCAACGTCGTTTTCCTTATGTTCGATTCAAACAACCTGTTATATCCCAGCCAGTCGTTTGTATTCTTATCCTTGAAGATTTCCGTAAGCGTCTGCATCTTTGCATCCGCGCAATCTGCGAAATTCAGTGCGAAAGCTTCCGCCAGCGCCGGTTTCTTCGGAGACCCGTATTCCAGCTCCCCATGGTGCGCCACAACGCAGTGCTTCAGCTCGCTTGCCAGTTTCTGCGGAAAATCCGGTATATTCCTTACCGCTTCGCTGATCATCTCCACTCCTATGACAATATGCCCCAGAAGCTGCCCGTCATCCGTATAATCGTTCATCGGAAATACCGACAGTTCCCGGACTTTTCCGATATCATGGAAGATTGCCGCAGTGATCAGAAGATCCCTGTTCAATATAGGATAAGCACCCGCCATATATTCACAGAACTTTACGACGCTTAATGTATGCTCCAGAAGCCCTCCCGAGAACCCATGGTGCACACTTTTTGCCGCCGAATGTGCGTTAAACTTCTTGATAAATGCCTTGTCATCGACAAAATAATACTCAAGCACCCTCTTCAGATACGGATTGCCAATCTTCCCTATATATCTCAACAGCTCTTCATACATCTTATCCGTGCTCTTATCCGTCGTCGGCATATAGTCCGCCGGGGAGTACTCATCTTCCCTGGCCACACGGATCTGCTTGATATTTAGCTGCAGATTATTATTATAATGAATCACTTCCCCATACACTTCTATAAAATCCATCTCTTCATAATCGGAAATCCCACTTGAATGTGGATCCCAGACTTTCCCGTCCAGCGTTCCTGTCTTATCCTGAAGAATCAGATTATCATATGGTTTCCCGTTTCTCGTCTCTGCGGAACGTTTTCCTTTACATAAATAGATGTTCCTGATTGTCTCCCCCTCATGCAGGGTGTTGATATACCTCATATCATTGCCTCTTTCTAATTCTGTCTTATATTCTCTGTCCTGTACTGTCCACATTATACTTCCATGGATAAGCCCTATATTCCATGCTCACAGCTGCCACAATGTACCCACACGATCCTTGCTCACAGCTGCCACAATGTACCCACACGATCCTTGCACTCGGCTGCCGCAACGTACCCGCATGCTCCTTACTCTCGGCTGCCGCGATGTACCCGCGTCTGTTCCTCTCTTCCGACTGTCACGGCGCCATGTCTATTCTTTGCTCCCGACCGTCACATTGAACTCCATATCTACATAACCGTCCGTCCCCTGGCGCTGTCCCTTGATCTTAAGAGCGCTTCCCTCGGTACTCTTCATCAATGCCTGATGATACGCCATATAACTCAATGCCTCCTCACCGCCGACGCTTATAATAATATCGCCGCTCTGAATCCCTGCCGCCATCGCCGGAGAATCCGCATCTACATTCTTCACATACAACCCCTTCGGAATTCCCTGTTCTTCTATCTCCTCCGTGACATCCACGCCATAGATCCCGATATACGGAACTCCGCGTCCATTCGACAGATGCTCGATCACATCCTTGATATCCGTGATTCCATAACCGGTGACTAGTTCTGTACTTCCTTCCTCCACCGACTCCTGTTCGATAAGGGCAATAATCTCTCCTTTGAGATTAACAATAAAACCGCTCCCGTTCTTAGAACCGGCAATATCCGTATTGATCAGGCTGTACTGTCCGTCCGCAAGCTCCACGACATTCTTTCCGGAAGCAATGGAACCGAACCCCATAGCGCCCGCATACCCAAAGGGCTTTCCGATGACGATGGCAACGTCTCCTTTGGAAACCGCATTCGAACTGCCAAGGACTGCCGTTTCTATCCGCGGCCACGTAGCCTCCTTGATATCCGAACGGTTCACAGCGTATATTCCCAGCTTCAGGTTCCCGTCGCTTTTTTTCAGGACTGTAGGACAACTGCTGCCGTCATTGAATACGACACGAAGCTTCTGGACGCCTTTGGTCACGGAAGTCTTTCCCAGGATCAGAAGCTCACGCCCGTTATCTGCCACGATGACTCCGGAAACACTGCTCTTATAATCTCCCGTCTCCTCTGTCCAGTCCGGCGCCTCTTCCACACCGATAATCTCTACTACCGATCGATTCGCTTCTACTGCAATGGACGTCAGAGAACGCTGCATCTGCCGATAACTGTCGGCATCAAGAGGCGCCTGCACGACTTCTTCCTTCGGTTCCGGCTCTTCCGGCTCCTTCTCTTCCGGTTCTTCCTCTGCCGGAATGGTAACCTTTGCAGGATCCTCCTGGAATAATTTGTCCATAGAAGGCTTCAACGCACTGAAACTAAAGCAGGCAAATACTCCGAACACCAGGCCAAATCCCGCCATTCGGAAAATACCCTTACGCAGTCCGCCCTTTTCCTCCTTTATCGTTTCTTTTATGAAGGAATATTCCCGGGTTACTTCTTCCTGCACGTCTTCACCCTGTCTGTGCGGTTTCTGCCCATACTCTCCCTGCGGTGTTTCCCGATGTTCCTCCTCATACGAAGAATCCTGACCCTTCCTGGCCGGCGGCATTTTCTGACCTGCCTCTTCCTGCGCCGCGCCCTGGTCATTTGCTCCCTGAGGATACCTTTCTACTCTCTCCTCCCGGGGCTTCTGCTCCTTTCCGGAATCCATACGCTCTTCCATAGATGCACCTTTCTCCCTTTCAATGCAACTCACAAAATGATTGAACAGTAACTATAGTATACTCCATGAAAAGCGAATGTTCAATATTTATCCTTTTCTTTATGGCTCAAATAGGTTAGAATATGTCTAGGTGATGAAAATGAATAAAAAAACATTAAGTAAATTAGAATACGATAAGATAATTGAACTCCTCACAGACCATGCCTCTTCCTACAGCGGCAAAGAACGCTGCAGGAAGCTTAAGCCTATGGTCTCTCTTCCTGAGATCAATTCTGCTCAGCAGGAAACGAAAGCGGCATTTACCCGTATCGTAAAGAAAGGACGGCTTTCCTTTGGAGGCTGCAACCCGGTGAATGATTCTCTGAAGCGTCTGGAAGTGGGCGCCGCTCTCGGAAGCGGCGAACTTCTCCGCATCTGCAAACTTCTGGAAACTGCCGGACGTGCCAAGGCTTACGGGCGGCATGACAATAACGATGAAGAAGACTGCCTGGACCCGTTTTTCCAACAGTTAGAACCCCTGACTTCACTGAGTACGGAGATCCGCCGCTGTATCCTGGAGGAAGACGAGATCAGCGATGAAGCCAGCGGAACACTCAAATCTATCCGGCGCTCCATCGGTCAGATGAACGGTAAAGTGCATTCTACCCTGACAGGAATGGTAAATGGAGCCCTGCGTACTTATCTTCAGGACCCTATCATTACCATGCGGGGAGACCGTTACTGCATCCCGGTAAAAGCCGAGTACCGAAGCCAGGTATCCGGACTGATCCATGACCAGTCCTCCACCGGCTCTACTCTGTTCATTGAACCTATGGCCGTGGTAAAACTGAATAATGACTTGAAGGAACTCTATGCTAAGGAACAGGAAGAGATCCAGGTTATCCTTGCGCGCCTGAGCGCAGATACCGCAGAATATATCGAAGAGATACACACCGACTATACCGTCCTCGGCGAACTGGACTTTATCTTCGCCCGGGGCAGCCTGGCGCTGGATATGAACGCATCCATGCCTTTGTTCAACACGGAAGGACGCATCCATATCCGGGAAGGCAGACATCCTCTGCTGGATAAGAAAAAGGTAGTCCCCATAACACTTACTCTGGGGAATACCTTCGATTTACTGATCGTGACCGGACCGAATACCGGCGGAAAGACCGTATCCCTTAAGACGGTTGGTCTGTTCACACTCATGGGACAGGCAGGACTGCACATTCCGGCTCTGAGCCGCTCTGAGCTTGCCGTATTCGAACACGTCTATGCAGACATCGGCGACGAACAGAGTATTGAGCAGAGCCTCAGCACTTTCTCCTCCCATATGACGAATATTGTATCTTTCTTAAAACACGTAGACGAACGTTCCCTTGTTCTCTTCGACGAACTCGGCGCAGGCACAGATCCGACTGAGGGCGCGGCCCTTGCCACAGCCATCCTAAGCCACCTGCATCAGCGGGGAATCCGCACGATGGCCACGACTCATTACAGCGAGCTTAAAGTATATGCCCTGACTACTTCCGGAGTAGAGAATGCCTGCTGTGAGTTCGATCTTGAGACACTGCGGCCGACTTACCGCCTGCTCATCGGAATTCCCGGGAAGAGCAATGCATTTGCCATCGCGGGAAAGCTGGGGCTTCCTGATTATATCATCGAAGAAGCCAGGACACATCTGACTGAACAGGACGAATCTTTCGAAGACCTTCTTACGGATCTTGAGACCAGTAAAAAGACTCTTGAGAAGGAGCAGGACGAGATCGCCGCTTATAAACGCGAACTGGAACGGCTGAAAGCAGAAGCAAAGCAGAAACAGGACAAACTCGAAGAACAAAGAGACCGCATCCTTCAGGAAGCCAATGAGAAGGCCTATGCAATCCTGGCAGACGCCAAAGAAACCGCCGACGAAACCATACGTAATTTCCACAAATTCGGCAAAGAGAATATCTCTGCGGCAGAGATGGAAAAAGAACGGGAACGTCTGCGTAAAAAGATGGCGTCCGCCAATTCCGGAGTAAAACTGGAGTCCAGGAAGCCTCACAAAGTCCACAAGCCTTCCGACTTCAAACGCGGAGAATCCGTCCGCGTCCTGAGCATGAATCTGAACGGAACCGTCGTCTCTCTTCCGGACGCTAAAGGAAATGTTACCGTACAGATGGGAATCCTGCGCTCTCAGGTCAACATCTCTGACCTTGAGATCATCGAAGATTCCCCGTCCTACTCTGCAAAACAGATACACAAGACCTCCAAGGGCAAGATGAAGATGGGAAAATCCCTGTCCGTCAGCCCGGAGATCAACCTTCTCGGCAAGACTGTCGACGAAGGTATAGCGGAACTGGACAAATATCTGGATGACGCCGCCCTTGCGCACCTGTCTTCCGTCCGAATCGTCCACGGAAAAGGAACCGGCGCTCTAAGAAATGGTATCCATACCTACCTGCGCCGCCAGAAACATGTAAAATCCTTCCGGCTCGGCGCTTTCGGCGAAGGCGACGCCGGAGTCACTATCGTAGAACTGAAATAAACTATATTAACGCCTGTGCGGTTCCTCAGTAACTGCACAGGCGGATTCCACTATAAGGAGATTTATATATTATGGTAAGCAAACAGAAAATCTTAATCGTAGACGATGACGAGAACATCGCGGAATTGATATCCTTATACCTGACCAAGGAGTGCTTCGATACCATGATGGTATACGACGGAGAGAAAGCCCTGATCGCCAATGAGGCTTACCAGCCGAACCTGATCCTCCTAGACCTGATGCTTCCGGGAATCGACGGCTATCAGGTATGCCGGGAGATCCGTACCAAATCCAATAATAATGGTACCAACAATCACAAGCAATAATTCCATAAAGATCGGAAGA
>CANODD010000119.1 GCA_947564705.1 uncultured Dorea sp.
TTCCTTTATCATGAATATATCAAGCCTGGACGCCGGGTTTCTGTATTTGCGATTCGGTTTTACGCATGGGGCGCCTATCCTTTCGCGGAGGCTTCCCTGACAGATACATTGAATCAATATTGTGATATTCCATCCAGATTCCGCCGGTTGGACGAGATACTGCGGCCGCAGTTACTGGAAAAGCAGACGTTAATGGAGCGGGCTGCTATAGCGGAGGACATATTCCTGCGGCAGCTATCTGAGATCCGGCAAAATGATAACGTTGATAATGCCGTGAGATTGATTCTTCAGCAAAAGGGAGCCTTAAGTGTGAATATGCTGGCACGGGAATGCTTTATCAGCAGCAGGCAGCAGGAACGGCTTTTCCGCGAATATATCGGCATAACGCCGAAAAAACTCTGTAATCTCATACGCTATCAGTGCTTGTGGAATGAAGTCTTGAGTAATCCCATTTTTTGTATTCAGGATGCAGTCTGCAGGTACGGATATACCGACCAGTCGCATCTGATGCGGGAATTTAAGCGGTATCATACAATGAACATAGAGAAGGCAAAAGCATGTGCATACAAAGATGTCGGAAATATACAAGACATTCATCCCGAATCATAATAGGATGTTTATATTACTGACGAAAGAAGGAATGAACAATGAGAGAAAACGTGAATCTGAGCGTGTGCGGAACCGATTGCAGCGCCTGCTATTGTTATGGGAAGATGTGTTCGGGCTGCAATGACTTAAGCGGTAAGGTTTTTCATGTGCCGGAAGGTAAAGCATGCGCCATCTATGATTGTACAGTCAATCAAAAGAACTTGAAAAGCTGCGGAGAATGCGGCGAAGTTCCCTGCGATATCTGGAAGAAGACCAGAGATCCTAAGTATTCGGATGAGGAATTTGCTGAAAGTATCCGGGTGCGTATCCAAGCATTAAAAGAGAATTAATGGGGGGGCTGTTGCAAAATGACAGATACACACGGTATATGGTGCAATTACAATGGTATTTACAACCATATATTGTAGATATCTTTACATTTTGCAACAGCCTCTATAAACGTCTTTTGAATTTAGCATTGACCTGTGATTGCCGTTACCGCTTTCTCTACGTTTTCTTTTGAGGTGGCAAGATTCATTCGGACGAAGGATGAGAATCGTTCCCCTCCGAACCAGTCGCCGTAATCCAGTGCCAGGCGGCATCTCTTCTGTATGAAGTCTTTCATATCTTCCGGCTTAATGTAAGCTTTCATATCAATCCAGCACAGATAGGTTCCTTCCAGAGGGGAGACAACTATATCAGGAAGTTCGCTGGCAAAGGTATCTTTCACATACAGATAGTTTTCATAGATAATCTTTTTTACTTCCTCAAACCATTCTCGTCCGTCTGAATAAGCGGCTTCGGCGGCAATATATCCGAAAGCGTTTCCGTCGGAGACCCGGAGGCATGTCACATATTCGTCCCACTTCCTTCGTAGTGTCTCATCCGGGATGATGATAATAGAATTTTGGCATCCTGCAAGATTGAATGTCTTTGAGGGCGCGGTGACGGTGATCATCATATCGTCATAGCTGCCGGCGGTAAAGGACGGGATATGTGTATGTCCTGCAAATGTAAGATCCTGATGGATCTCGTCGGAGATCACGAAGACATGATGCTTCCGGCAGATATCGAATAGTCTCTCAAGTTCGCCGCGGGTCCAGACACGTCCCGCCGGATTATGAGGAGAGCATAGGATAAACAGGGAAACGTGGTTTTCTACGATCTTCTGCTCGAAATCTTCAAAGTCAATCGTGTATATTCCTGATGTATTGATCAGGTCAGAAGTGATCAGACGACGATGATTATTCTTCACCGCATCGAGGAATGGATAATATACCGGTGTCAGGACGATCACCGCATCTTCAGGTTTCGTCATAAACTGAGTGATCCAGTTGAATGCGGATACGACGCCCGGTGAGAAACGAAGCCATTCTTTTTGAACATCATAGGAATGATATTGTCTTTCCCAGTTGATAAAAGATTGGTAATAAGAATCCGGGATCTTATAATATCCGAATACACCCTGGGATACATAGGCGTTTAAGGCTTCTGTCACACAAGAAGGCGCCTGGAAATCCATATCGGCGACCCATAAGGGCAGCAGCCCTTCTTCCCCGAACATGCCGGATTGTCCGTCCCATTTGCTGCAATTTGTATTTCTGCGGTCAACGTATTTTATCAGCGACATAGTAGTGTTCCTCCTAATTCCGGTTTCCCTGCATAAATTGTAATTCTCAAACTTTTTCTTACAGTCTACCACTAACCAGGGGGAAATTCAATCAGCACCTATTTCTAATTGTCTGTATTACTGTTTTCTGTTATAGTAGGAATAGAACGAAGCAATATATCACAGGAGAGTGTGGAAAATGGAGAAGTTGTTGGATTATTTTACAATAGACGGTGAATTTGGCGGCAACCAGGACTGGTTCACGAATATAGTCATGCATATCGGCGGATGCGCAGCGGCAACCGCCTGCGATAGTTGTATTTATTTTGCAAAACATAAAGGAATGGAATCTTTGTATCCGTATGATATCAATCATCTTAATAAAGAGGATTATAAGAGATTCAGCCAGATTATGAAACCTTATATCCGTCCAAGAGTAAATGGGGTAAAGAAGCTTAACTGGTATATCGAAGGATTGGAGAGGTATCTTAAGGATGCCGGTATTCAGGCGGGATCAGATTATGGTATCCGGATGGAGGAGTTCACAGGAGAACATTCTTATGAAGAGGCTTCGATTAGAATTAAGAGACAAATAGACGAGGGATTCCCGGTTCCTTATCTGATGTTAAGACACAGGCTCTGTGAGAAATATAAGGACTTTATCTGGCATTGGTTTCTGGTGGTGGGATACGAGGAGACAGAAAAAGGAATCTGGATCATTGCGGCGACCTATGGAGAGAAAGTCCGGCTTCTGTTGAAAGAACTGTGGGATACAGGATTTGAAGAGAAAGGGGGCGTAATCTTATATTCCTTCGGGCAGACGAATACATGTATGGAAACAACTAAAAAATATAAAAAATTTTAGTTAAATGATTCAAATAGAAAAAGCTAAACAAAATATAAATGATAAAAATAGGTAAAATAACCAAAAAAAATTAAAATCAATTAGTATAATTGACAATAATTCATATAAATGCTAAAATATAACTAAAATTAGTATTTAAATACTAAAAACAAAAAGGAGGGATGGAATTATGAGACCTAAGATCAGTGATTCGGAATTTGCATCAAGGCTGAATAAAGTTCAGAATTTCATGGAAGAGCATTCTCTTGACTTGGTCGTTATGTATGCGGACGACCGTTATGTATACGGACAGGCATATGCAAGATGGATGCTGGATTATCAGCCGCAATTTGAGGCGGCGCTGATTCTTGTTCCTTTAAAGGGAGAAGCAGCGATTGTAACCGGAGCTGAATCGGTAGAATTTGCGTTACATACGTCCAGATGCGGACAGGTGTTTGCCGCCGAAGAATTCCTGCATCCGGATGAAGATTACCCCTATTGTGAGACAACGACGTTGGAGCAAGTTGTACATAAATTAGAGGAATGTTCAGACAGGAAGATTCTCAACATAGGGGTTGCAGGAAAAGAATTTATGCCTTATGATTTATTAAAAAGAATTCTGGAAGAATTTGGCAGTGATCATGTGCAGGACGTCGGTGATTCTATTACCATGCTGAGAGCGGTGAAGTCCGCCGAAGAAATTGAAGTAATCAGATATGCTTATCAGATTGCGGCAAAGGGGATGGAGACGGTTTACAGCAATCTGAGGCAGGGCATATCAGAGAGGGATCTGGCTGCAGAAGCAGAGTATGAAATGCGGAAAATGGGATCGGAAGGAATGGGGATTGAGCTGATGCTGAATTCGGGACCTTCCAATACAGCGCCTGTACTTTCAAGGACGACGTTTCGTGAGCTTCAAAAAGGGGATTTGGTAGTGGCCACTTTGGCTCCGAGATATGAAGGATATCATGGAGCGGTCGGAAGACCGTTTATATTGGGAGAAGCCTCGGAAGATATGAAGAAGCATATTGAACTTCTTATGTATGCCCAGGAGGAAACGGCAAAGCGTCTTGCGCCTGGCATGAGCGCGGAGGAGATGGACAGAATATCCCGCCGGCATATGGAAGACGCCGGGTTCGGGAGAAATTTTGCTTATTCGGCTATACATAGCGTAGGGGTTATAGAATTTGAGGCTCCTATACTTTCGTCCAAAACAAAAGTGATTGTGAAGCCGGGGATGGTTTTTTCTATCGATATTCCTCTGTTTTTAACGGAATGGGGAGGGATGCGTCTTGAGAATGGTTATCTGGTGACGGAGACCGGATGTGAGAGACTGAATCCCTGGCAGAAGACATATATAAAACCGATCTGAAAAAGACCGGGGATACACGGCCAATACAGACATAAGACGAGGAGGAATCCAGATGGAATTAAAAATGAAGGATATTGCCCAAAAGGCCGGTGTATCTGTTACAGCAGTTTCTTTTGCATTAAACGGAAAAGAAGGTATCAGCGAAAAGACGAGAGAAAAAATTCTGCGGATCGTGGAAGAAGAGGGTTATACGTCAAAAAAACTGATTCAGAAAAAGGAGGAAGCATCAAAACTTATCTTTCTTCTATATCCTGTGAATAGAAAGGAAGAGGATAGTGAAAATATTGATACATATTCTTTCTATGAGATCATGCATAAAGTAGAGAAACAGATTCAAGAGTATAAATATAACTTGTTTTTTAAATCTGTTTCCATGCAGGGAAATTTTAGAAAAGAGATTGAAAATATTATTTCTTTTTATCAGATAGAAGGAATGATTGTCGTCGGGACACAGATGTCTTCCGCACAGATAAAGGCCATCCGGAATGTGAATATTCCGATGGTGGTGATAGATCGTTTTTTTAAAGAAATGAATATTGACTGCATAGCATTTGATAATTTTGCCGGGGCATATGCAGCTGTAACATATTTGATTGGAAAAAATCATAAAAAAATCGGGTATGCCGGAACGTATAGTGAAAATAAAAATCTGCTGGAACGCCGGGAAGGATTTATGGCGGGGTTAAAAGAAAGAGGGTTGATTTATGATCCGTCCTGCTGTATGTTTGATATAAAAGGCGAGGACGAGGAGCGTTGGGGACAGCTTTTAGAAAATCCAAGACTTATGCCCAGTGCGTTTGTTGTGGAGAACGACTATTTGGCAATCGACGTAATTAAGGATCTTCGAGGCGCCGGAGTGAAGGTTCCGGAAGACGTATCTATTATCGGGTTTGATAATAGTATGATAGCAGATTTGGTGGCGCCTGAATTGACGTCTGTAGATATTCCGTGGGATCGGCTGGCATCATTGGCAGTCAAGTGTTTAATGGAAAAACTGGAGGATGGGGCCGAGGAAACATTAAAGACAAGAATCTCTACAAAAATTGTCATCAGAAAATCATGCAGAGAAATATAAGGGTTGTTGGGAATGGTTTTTTGTATCTGTTTAGGAAATCGGTTTCCTTAAATGGATTCAGGCAGCAGAAAGAACAAGTAAATTTTTTTACCCGTTTAGGGGAACGGTTTCCTAAGGAGGGAAAGTTATGACTACAATCATTGATGTTGCAAAAAGAGCAGGAGTATCAAAAACTTCAGTGTCTCGGTATTTGAATGGTAAAAATGACGGACATATGTCGGAGAAGACAAAAGAGAGGATTATACAGGCAATTAAAGAATTAGACTATCAGCCGAACAGTATCGCCCGAAGTCTGAAGCAGAAATCGACGAATGTAATCGGACTCGTCGTAAACGATATGAGTAATCTCTTTTTCCTGGAAATTATCAAGGGAATTGAGACGGAGCTAAAAAACTCGGGATATAATCTTCTGATCTGTAATTCGGACACGAATATAGAGCGGGAACGAGAATGCCTGAAAATGCTTGAAAAGCGCCAAATAGACGGGGTGATTCTGATCGGAATGAACATGCCGGTAACGCATATCGAAAAAATACATACGGAATTTCCCATCGTGCTTATGGAAAGAGAGCCGGGGAAGACGAATCTGGATTCCGTGAGAATTGATAACAAAGTGGGAGCTTATGCGGCAGTCAGCCATCTGATCGAACGCGGTCATACACGGATCGCCCACATTACGGGCCCCGGCATTGCGGCTATGGCGGTAGAGAGGAAAGAGGCTTACATACAATGTATGAAGGACCATGGTTTAAAGACGCTGCCCCAGTATATCGTAACAGGGAATTATAAACTGGAAAGCGGATATGAAGGGATGCAGGCTCTTATGGCATTAGAGGAGAAACCAACGGCAGTTTTTTGCGCCAACGATTATATGGCGATGGGGGCGCTGAGGTTTTTGATGGAACATGGATTCAGAGTCCCCCAGGATGTTGCTTTGGTAGGTTATGACGATATCGTCGTCTCTAAGATGGTGACGACTCCGTTAACAACGGTAAGGCAGCCGGTAAAGGAATTGGCAGGTATGGCGGCCCGGCTTTTGATTGAAAGAATAGAGAATAAGGAGAGCAGAGACCAGAAAGGGCAGACAGTCATTATGCAGTCGGAATTGGTTATAAGAGCGTCGACTTAGGAAATCAGAAGAAGGAAAGGAGGATGTAAATACGGAAAATATGATGAAGGATCAGTGGAAAGACCTGATAGATTACGGGGTAAAACCAATGGGCTCCAGGAATTTGTACAAAGCGGGAATATATCTGAAGGAGATTATGGAAACTATATGCCATAATGTATCGATTTATGAATACCCGGAGGAGAGCTGGGAACCGATTTCATGGGAGCTTTCCGACGAGAGCGGGGAGAAGATACAGGCGTACCCTTTTTTGGAAAGCGGTTCCTGCGATATTTTTGAGGGGTATGTAAGGTATGCGGGATATCATAGAGTATGGGATATGTATGTCTGGAAGAGATACATGCTTGTCGGTGAAGAAGGGGAAATCAAGGCATATGTTACTGTCAGGGGCAATGGAAACGCGATACCGCAGATGTTGTTCGCGAAAGGGGAACTGCCGCATTTTCTGGTAGGGGCGGAAGATGAAAAGACTCTTGAGAAAGCAAGAGAAGAGGGCAGGAAGCTTAAGGGGAGTATACGCACGAAAAGAGATTGCTGCTCGATGTGCCGTAATGTATCCGGATATTTGGGAAAAGGGGATGAGAAGGTAGTCCTTTGCGCCCATTATGATACGGTGTATTCGACCTGCGGGGCATACGATAATGCAGCCGGAGTCGCGGTCATACTTGAAACGGCGCGAAGAATAAAGGATTACAAGTTTCATTCCAGAGTACAATTTCTACTGATGGATGGAGAAGAGTTTCATTTAAGAGGTTCGAGGCATCAGGCTGCACAGGATAAAGAAAACATTTGCTTTGTGCTGAATGTGGATGGTGTGGGCAGGGAAAATGTGTTGGAAGTATGGAGCGGGCCGGAAAGTTTTGAGAGAAAGCTCAGAGCTGTTTTGGACAGAAGCCATGAGAATTTTCAGGCAGAGTACATTTGTCCCCCGCCTCCGGGCAGCGACCATGCGCCCTATTACGACAAGGGAATAGACGTCTGTATGTTAACGTTTAATGATCAGGAGATCCTGCATACGCCGGAAGATGTATATGAAGAAAGTAAACTGAAAAATATGGAGAAAATGGTAAAAATTGTGATAGAAGTCTTAGAGGGACTTCATGTGATTGAAAAGGTGTAAAGGAGAACGCATATGAAAAAGATGAAAAAATTGTGGGCAGTCATGTTGGTTGTTATGATGACCGTTTTACTGGCAGGATGTTCGGAGGAAGGAGCAGGGGAAAAGACTGCCGAAGGAGAAGGAGGGGCTTCAAGCGGGAAAAAGGTCATAGGTGTTTCTTTAATGACGTTGCAGTATGAGTTTTTTCAGGATCTGAAAGCCGGAATCGAAGAAGCTGCCGGAGACGATTATGATATCGTATTTAATGATCCGAATATGAATATGCAGGAACAGATCGATGCGATTGAAAATTTCTGCGCCCAGAAGGTGGATGCAATTATCTTGACATGTGTAGACGGAGACGGAATTATTCCG
>CANODD010000120.1 GCA_947564705.1 uncultured Dorea sp.
GATACGGCGACAACCGAGATCTACACTCTTTCCCTACACGACGCTCTTCCGATCTTATTCATCATGGCTTTCACTGCATTTACGGGCGCTGCAAGCCATTTTGTTATCGGAGGAGCCCCCGACCTTCCCTGCCTTGTTTTCTGTATACTATCTACTCTTCTGTGGGCCCGGGTCGCCGCCCTGTTCGCCAACAAGGCAAGCGCCGCCACGCTGAACCGCGCTACCGGCGTCGTCCTCGTAATATTGGGCGCCGCTATCATGATCGTAGGGTCGCGTGCTAATAACGCCGCCTCTGCAGTCTGCGCAGGAACAAGAATAATAAGAGTCCCATAACGGACATCACTTTCCCTGCCTTCACGCCGGGGGCATGGTACAAGATCTGAACCTTATGCTCCCCGGCTCCTATCTTGAACCCAAGGAACGCCGTATTCACCCTCTCCGCCTCTACCCGCCGCCCGTCTGCCTGTATCTCAAAATTCTCGTCATATGGAATCGTCGTAATAAAATAACCCGGTTTTTTTACATCGATGGTTCCCTCGATCCGGTTTCCGCCTGTCCGCTCCCGATTCATCCGGAATACAGATTGGTATAACTGTTCTTCCTGATTTCCCGTTTTATCGGTCTTACCATTCGGAAGCAATCCGATGAAAGCCTCTGCGTCCGTAATCTTATATCTTCCTTTCCCAAAGATGATCTCTACGGACTCCTGCCCTTCTTCTAGCGGCGCTGCGTAGGTAAATTCTGTATTCCCATTATAATAAAAATGACTCCTTGCCGTCAGTTTATTCCGTATTCCCTCCACCCATACAGACACATCCTCCCGGGGTCTTAGATTCTCAATCCGGAACTTCAAGAATAAAACCTTGTCCCCGCCGCCGGACACCCCGGCGACGCCTTCGGCAGAGATCTGTTCCTCCAAAGACGGCAGCTCTATATACATCTTCTTACTCTCCTCCGCCGCGACCATCTCAGGCAGTTCTACATCGATCTGCTCCACAGCCTCCCGGACGCCTCCTCTATCTGATAGAAGTATTTTAGAAGCATCAGCTTTCTTTCTCTCTGCAGAGACCTCTGCATCCTCTCCTGCCACCGCATATTCAAGCAGCGCCAATTGATTATAGGGAAATTCTAACTCGCCGTAGTCCTCCGTACTGATCACCCGGTCTGTCGCATATGCCGCCGGAGATACCTGTTCATTTTGGTATACACTCCATCTCCCTTTCCTTTCTATCAACTCATATCCCGGAACTGCCTCCTTTGACAGCACGTACTTGACACCCATGAAACGCTGATACACCGGATTACGCGCCGCCGACATCATCAGATAATTCCGAAAGGGTTCTTCCAGCCCGAATGTTTCCTCGCGGAATCTTCTGTAGTCCTCATTGTAAGAAGACGAATACACAGAGGTCAGATACTGATCCATATCCCAGACACGGTTCAGGTTTGCAGCATTTTCCTCGTCTGTTCCTAATTGCTCTGTCCGATAAAATCCTTCCTCTCCCTGCACCGTTTTCGCAGTCAATTTCCTGATATCCGCATCCGTCGCCTCTTCATAGAATTCTCTCTTAACAGGCCTGTCCTCCTGAATACCGTATGCATAATTGGAGACAAACAACATCAGCACTGCCGGAATCAACAAAAGAAAAGAGCTTTTTTTTCTTTCTTTCATTCCCCTTTGCGCCGGTATAACCACTGTCAGATAACAGACAAAGCATCCCAGCATCAGCAGCGCGTCCTGTACGGTCAGCTTCCAATATTGTCCTGTATCTCCCTTTCTTTGGCACACATAGAGCAATACAACCGTAATAATATATGGCGATAACGCCTTAAGCCATATCCAAATCTGAATCCTTGCATCTTCCCAAATTCTCTCTGCGCCGGCCGCTTTATTATCAATCCTCGTAACATCAACAGACTCCAACACCATCTGCTCCTTTGCCGGCCTTTGCCTGTTCCATACTCTCCGGTTCATTCTTCTCTTCACCAACCCTTGTATTATAATAAATCTTTCGTTCAATTCATGACCGCCCGGCAGACTGCGGGAACGCGTCTTTAGACAGTCCGCCTGACTCCGGTACCGTCTGATACTCCAGATAATATGCGAGAATATAACATATAAGCGGCAGAAACGGAATCATCACCTTATCTCTCACATACAGCCCGCCATTCATCAGATAAGCAAATACCGGGACCGTCAGTACGGTCATGACGCTAAGCGCCAATACCCTTTCATGCAGCTTCCTTCCAAAGATCATAGCGACCAGCGCCGTCAAAGAAAGCGTCGTCAGACCGATGCCATACGCAGAATAGAAGAACCGCGGCGCAGATATCCCGGGAGTCAGAAGGTTCCCGAGATTTATAGCGGTTCCTTCACTTTTCCGCCCCGTCAGGGCGCACGCTGCCGGCGCCAGCAAAACCCCGCTCATCAGTACCGCCGCCGCGAAGGGAAGTACGAATCTGATTCCTTCTGCCAGGAATCCTCTCAGAGTAAACGCATCCCCTCCTTCTTCGCAGTTCATAAGATAGCGGTCTATTCCATATAACACCAATACCAGCATCCCTCCGATACTAAAATAAAAACTGGTCATGACCATAAAAAAGATGCTGACCGTAAGCATGCCGTCCTGCCTTGCTGCATACCTTCCGATACCCGCCGACTGCTTCCCTTTTAACTCTTTGTCAAAATAACGGTCTACCCCCATCAGCCCGGTCAGAAGGAAGGGCATATAATTCACGAACATGATCTGGTTGTATGAATGAAATATCATCGGTCCGGACAACAGAAACACCACCGACACACCGATACAGAGTTTCTCCTGGAATCCCCGCTTTTTAAGCCATGTATACATCAAAAGCACCGACCCGGACAGACTTATCATCTGAACAGCCATCATATAATCTTCCATCTTCACAAAGGGAAGCAGATAAGAACATAGCAGAACCGGACTGTACAACCCATAATACGCAAAGTGGTAAACATTCTGCCCGCCGCCGATGTTCGCGGCAAATTCCGGAAATAATTCTCCCGTAGCGTAGAATTGTCTCCGGAAATAATCCGGCAGAACGCTGTGCTGACTGATCCAGTCTACTTTCGCTCCAAATACGCCGTAACGCAGACAGAACACGTAACAAAACGTCATGGTTAACACAACTAAGGCCACATAGATTTCTACTCTTCTTAATACATCTGCCCGCCTCCTGACGCACGGATTCGCGCCGTTGATTCTTCTCATCTTTGTATACCTCCGTCATCCTCTTACCTTTTCACCCCGATATTATTTTTCCCTTCACGGATATACCTTACTCGGCATATCTTAAAAATCGGCAAAAATAAATCTTAAAATTTCTTAAGAACTTCTAAGGATTTCAAAAAAACTGTTATACTAAGACAGACTATTACGAGAGGAATTCATAAATATGGAGACATCACGCATCTTAATTGTAGACGATAATCCGGAGATTCGAGAAATCATCCGCATCTTATTGGAGGGAGAAGGATTTGACACAGAAGAAGCCGGCGACGGACAGACTGCCCTTAAATTTACCCGGGAGCTTTCCTTCGATCTGATCATCCTTGACATTATGATGCCGGGCCTTAACGGCTATCAGACCTGCGTCGAGATCCGCAAAAACAGTAACGCCCCCATCCTGTTCTTAAGCGCGCGCACCAAGGACAGTGATAAGACCCTTGGCTTCTCAAGCGGCGGCGATGATTATCTTGCCAAACCATTCTCCTACAATGAACTGATAAACCGCGCCAAGGCATTGATCCGCCGCTATCAGGTATACCGCGGGAAGGATGCGTCTGATTCAGTCCCAACGGCTTTCACCTCGTCTGCAGACAGCCCAAAAGAGCCTCTGCTCTTCCACCATCTTACGATCAAGGAAGCAGAAGAAGAGGTCGTCTCTGACGGTATTCCTCTTATACTGACGGATACGGAATATGCCATGCTTCTCCTCCTGGTGAAACACCGCCGCCAGATCTTCTCCGCACAGCGCCTCTATGAATCTGTGTGGAGCGAACCTTACTATCATGGAGCCAACAACACGGTCATGGTGCATATCCGTAATCTGCGCCTTAAGATTGAAAAAGATCCAAAGAATCCGACGCTGATCAAGACCGTCTGGGGAAAGGGGTACCGTTGTGATTAGACGATTTAAAAACTTAAAAATCCGCACACAATCTGCGGTTGTAATCTTGTGCGCAATACTCATCGCTTCTGCTTTCTTTGAAATCATGTGGCTGAATAAATGGAATTTCTACGAAGCCGTTACACACATGAAAGTCTTCCGCGCACAGATAGACGACGAGGATTTCCAGGACATACTCGTCAAAGAAGCTTTGCATTATAATATTCCGGAATCAGAAGACGACGACGAAGCAGTCAAAGCCTTAGAGCCTTTCCTTAACCTTGCCAATGAATACAACGGCGTCTATATCTATGGTCTGGAAGACGGTCTATACCGCGCGGGGAAATCCCCGTCCATCATGGAGAACAATACCTTTACCATTCTTTTTAACCTGGGATACCATCTTACCGGCGGAGAGGGCGAATTTGTCTATGAATTTCCGTTGGAGTTTGCAAACGGAGTCGCTCATATTATGGTGTACAATTATCAGAGAGTCGTATACATATATCCTTATTTGCTCGTCTGCCTCTTCCTGTCGGTCGCCCTTTTCCTCAGCCTCGTCCTCTTTTTCTTAAACACGAAGATGCGTCAGATCCTGGTTTTAAAAGATGAGATTCTGCTGATGTCTACCGGCGATCTGACCCACACACTGCCTGATTACGGCAGCGACGAGATCGGTATCCTGACGCAGGAGTTAGATCATCTAAGGGAATCCTTATATGACCATATCCAGAAAGAACAGGAAAGCCGTCAGGCAAACCAGGATCTGATCACCGCCCTCTCCCACGACCTTCGGACTCCCCTTACGATCTTAAAAGGATATCTGGAGGTCATAAAGTTCAAAAAAAATCCCCGGACACAGGAAACCTATTTGGACCGGTGCCTCAAAAAAACCGAAGATATCAAAGATTTGACGGATCGCATGTTCGAATATGCACTTGTGGCGGAAGAAGAAGAAACTCCAAAAATTATCCGGCTTTCTACCGATTTTATCCGGCAATGCCTGACAGAAAACTGCGATTTTATCAGACTCACGGGATTTGCCGCAAACACATACCAGACAGAGGCCTCCGAAACTTTGCTTGGGGACAAGACGATGCTGAAACGAATCTTCAATAACCTCTTCTCTAATATTTTAAAATATGGGGATAAAAAATTACCTGTCTCGGTATCCGAACAGATACAGGGAGCTAATTATATCGTTTCCATCACGAATGCAATAAAGAGTGAAGCTTCTCAAACGGACAATAATAATATCGGTTTGAAAAATGTTGACCGGATGATACGGCTGCTGAAGGGTGAGATGAAAGTATGCCGGAAACAAGAATGGTTTAAAGTAGATCTTTGGTTTCCATTACAATAACCATTACAATAACACTATAATAATACTTGATTTTTTTTCTAAAATCTGTTTAGCTATATATAATGACAAAACTTGTCAGCAGGTTTTCTGCGAAAACAGCAGTAACTTTCCAAATAATAATCTAACAAGAGAGGTATACGACATGAAACCAATCAAAGAAGGAAAAGTACGCGAGATCTATGACAACGGCGACAGCCTGATCATGGTTGCCACCGACCGTATCAGTTGTTTCGACGTTATTCTGAAGAATGATGTGACAAAGAAGGGAACCGTCCTGACTCAGATGTCCAGATTCTGGTTCGACATGACAAAGGATATCCTCCCCAACCACATGATTTCCACAGACGTCAAGGATATGCCTGAGTTTTTCCAAACTCCGCAGTTTGACGGAAACAGTATGATGTGCAAGAAGCTTGAGATGCTTCCTATCGAATGTATCGTCCGCGGCTATATCACCGGAAGCGGATGGGCAAGTTATCAGAAAGACGGCACCGTCTGCGGCATCCGTCTGCCGGAAGGACTGAAAGAATCTGACAAACTGCCGGAGCCCATCTATACACCGTCCACAAAAGCCGAGATCGGAGACCACGACGAAAATATCTCCTACGAGCAGAGCATCGCCCATCTGGAAAAATATTTCCCGGGGAAAGGAGAAGAATACGCGGCAAAGCTTCGCGACTATACCCTTGCCCTCTATAAAAAATGCGCGGATTACGCCCTTACCCGCGGCATCATAATCGCAGACACCAAGTTCGAATTCGGTCTGGATGAGAATGGAAACATCGTCATCGGCGACGAGATGCTGACGCCTGACAGCTCCCGCTTCTGGCCTGCAGACGTATATGAACCGGGTCACGGACAGCCGTCCTTTGACAAGCAGTTCGCCCGGGACTGGCTGAAAGCGAACCCGGGAAATGACTGGACGCTGCCGGAAGACATCGTAAAGAAGACGATCGATAAATACCTGCAGGGATATGAGATGCTGACCGGCGGGAAATTAGAATAGTACCAGAGGAACGAAGTCTCCTATATTATATCATAAAAAAATCAGGTATATCAGAATCCCTCATGACAGCCTTGGGAATCTGATATACCTGAATCACACAAAGTCAGATAAATCCGCATATTCTAAATTGTCACTTTTGATAAGAACCGCCGGGTTCTTTCTTCCGCAGGATGCTCGAATACCTGTATCGGGTCCCCCTGTTCCACGATACTGCCGTCGTCCATGAATATCACATGATCAGCCACATCCCGTGCAAATGCCATCTCGTGAGTTACGATTACCATCGTAGTATTGTCGTCGGCCAGTTCCCGGATTACCTTCAGGACTTCTCCTGTCAGTTCCGGATCCAACGCAGAGGTGGGCTCGTCAAAACACAGGATATCCGGCTTCAGCGCCAACGCTCTCGCGATGGCGACACGCTGACACTGTCCCCCCGAAAGCTGATGAGGGTAATTATCCTTACGGTTGGAAAGCCCCATCTTCATAAGAAGTGATTCCGCTTCTGCCCGGATCTCTTCCTGTATCTCCTTCTTCCTTGCCTTATAATCTGCCTGCTCCGACGCTAAGAGTTCTCTTGCCAGCATCACATTCTTTAGCGCCGTATACTGCGGAAACAGATTAAAGGACTGGAATACCAGACCGAAATGCAGCCTCTTCTTGCGGATTGCCGACTCCTGTCTTGTGGACGGGTCCTCCGCGTCAAACAGCACCTCGTTATTTACCCGAATAACTCCTTTATCCGGCGTCTCCAGGAAATTCAGACAACGGAGCAGGGTCGTCTTCCCGCTCCCGGAAGATCCTATGATGGAGAGCGCCTGCCCTTTTTCCAGCGAAAAGCTGATATCCTTAAGCGCCTCCGTGCGGCTGAAAGATTTACATATATGTTCTGCCTCTAAGATTGCCATCACATCCACCCTCCTCTATCTGAAATAATCAAGCTTTCTCTCCAGCCGTCCCAGCAGCATCGTCAGGATACCGTTGAATATCAGATAGTAAACTGCCGTAAAGAACAGCGGCCAGATCGCCCCGGAGATCCCATGAGAGCCCTTCATGAATGCCTGCCCTGCCCAGATGATCTCCTGAAGCGCAATAATCCGGGCCAGAGACGTATCCTTCACCAGCGTTATAATCTCATTGGACATAGGCGGAACGATACGCTTGATCATCTGCAGCAGCGTAATCTTAAAGAATATCTGGCTCCTCGTCATACCAAGCACAAGCCCTGCTTCTTCCTGCCCGACAGGCACCCCCTGGATGCCGCCCCGGTAGATCTCTGAGAAATAACACGCATAGTTCAGTATAAACGAGACTGACGCCGCTAAAAAACGGCCCGCCTCTCCGCCTCCCCAGATGGGATTATGAAGTACCAGCCCCGGAAAATAGTAAATGATCAAAAGCTGGATCATCAAAGGAGTTCCCCGTATGATCCAGACGACAAATTTACTAAGATAACTAAGGGGCCGAAACCTCGACATCGAACCGAATGCAATCACAAGTCCCAGCGGAAATGCACCGATCAATGTGACAAAAAATAGTTTTAACGTCACATTGATCGGTGCATTTCCGCTGGGACTTGTGATTG